>JBJTFE010000201.1:0-17458 GCA_046093265.1 Phenylobacterium sp.
CGCGTACGGTCCAGGGCACCACCCTCAGGCCGGCGGCGTGGGCGTCTGCGACCAGGGCCGTCGGCCCGGCGAGGTCGCCGGCGGCGTCCACCTTGATGACCTGTCGCCACTCCGGACCCACAGCCTGGGCGTAGCCGGCGATGGCCTTGAGGCCCTCCGCCGTGACCATGTCGGCGTAGCGCACGCCCGGCAGGTCGGCGGGTCCGCCCTCAGCCGACACCAGCTGGACGCGGGGCGCCTTCGAAAGCCCCGCCAGGGTCTTCTGCGGACCGACCTCGAAGCACTGGACCAGGACCGGCGCCGAGGCGGAGTCGAGGCCTTCCGCCCTGAGGGCTGCGGCCATGATCGGCTCGAAGGCCATGCCCAGCCGGCGGAAATGCGCCGGGTGCTTCATCTCGGGGCAGAGGCCGATGGTGCGGCCCGTCCGGGCGGACTCCTTCCGGGCCAGGGCGGCGACCTCGGCGAAGGTCAGGAGGCCGTCCTCGCCGTCATGACGGGCGCTGTCGGGGCGCAACTGGGGCAGGCGTTCGCGGGCGCGCAGGGTCTTCAGCTCCGCCAGGGTGAAGTTCTCGGTGAACCAGCCCTCAACCCGCTCGCCGTCGATCTCCTGGACCCGACGGCGGCTGGCGAATTCGGGGCGCGAGGCGATGTCGGTCGTGCCGCCGATCTCGTTCTCGTGCCGCGCCACCAGGGCGCCGTCCTTCGTCAGGACGAGGTCGGGCTCGATAACGTCGGCGCCCTGCGCGATGGCCAGCAGGTAGGCGCCGGCGGTGTGCTCGGGCCGGTAGCCGCTGGCGCCCCGGTGGGCGACGACCTGGGGACGCGATGCGGCGGAAGCGGTGCGGGCGGAGGCCATGAAGGCTCCTGCGGCGGCGAGGCCTGCGCCGAAGGCGCGGCGTGAGGGACGGGGCTGGGCCATGAGCCCCGACTAACGCAGGGGCGTGACGGTTTCGTCAACCCGAACGCGGGGGATCAGGCGGCGGCGCGCAGGCGTTCGAGGATCAGGGGGTGCAGGTCGAGGTTGGCCGCGCAGGCGCTTCCGGCGGCCAGGATGTCCTCTCCGCCCTCGGCCGTGGTGACCTTGCCGCCCGCCTCGGTGACCAGCAGCAGGCCCGCCGCCAGGTCCCAGGCGCTCAGGTCGCGCTGCCAGAAGCCATCCATCCGCCCGGCGGCCACCCAGGCCAGGTCGAGGGCCGCGGCCCCGAACCGGCGCACCCCGGCGACGCGCTGGCTGATCTGGTGCAGTTCCTTGAGGAACCGGGCGTGCTGACCATGGCCGAGAAAGGGAATACCTGTGGCCAGGACCGACTCATCCAGCCTCTGGCGCGCCGCGACGCGGAGCCGGCGGTCGTTGACGAAGGCGCCCTTGCCCTTTTCGGCCCAGAAGAGCTCGTTGGTCACCGGGTTGTAGGTGACCGAGGCCACGATCACGCCCTCGCGCTGGAGCGCGATGTTGATGGCGAAATGCGGGATGGCGTGCAGGAAGTTGGTGGTGCCGTCCAGCGGGTCGACGATCCAGGTGTGGGTCTTGTCGGTGCCCTCGATCAGGCCCCGCTCCTCACCCAGGAAGCTGTAACCGGGCCGGGCCTTGGTCAGGCTTTCAAACAGGGACTGCTCTGCCTTGATGTCGGCGGCGGAGACAAAGTCCGCGGCGCCCTTGCGGGAGACCTGGAGCTCGGCGAGTTCGCCGAAGTCGCGGTTGAGGCCCCGGGCCGCCTTGCGAGCGGCGTCGGACATGACCTTGAGGAGGGCGGACTGGGTCGACATGGGGCGCGGAACCTAGTGGCCCGGGCGCCTCAAGGCAAGGCGGCTCCTGACACCGCCCGGTCCGCCAGACCGGCGGCGATGGCGGCGTTTAGGGCGCGCACCGCCTCGGCCTCCCCTGTCGGATGGCTCCAGACCCCGCCGGACACTGCGATAAAGTCCGCGCCGACGGCGACCAGGCCCCGGGCGTTGTCGGGCGTGATCCCGCCGATGGCGACGCAGGGCGTCTCCATGGTCTCCTGCCAGATTGACAGAATCTCCGGGTCGGCCCGGGTCGGAGCGTCCTTGGTGGCGGTGGGGAAGAAGGCGCCGAAGGCGACGTAGTCCGCCCCCTGCTCTGCGGCCTCCATGGCCAGGTGACGGCTGTCATGGCAGGTCACCCCGACGATCCGGTCCCGTCCGACCCGTCGCCGGGCCTCGGCGTATGACGCATCGGACTGGCCCACGTGAACCCCGTCGCAGTCGAGGCGCGCGGCGAGGTCGGGGTCGTCGTTCAGGATCAGGGCCACGTCATGGGCGCGGGCGACGGGCCCGAGCATACGCACCGCCTCAGTGATCCCTGCCTCCGAGGCGCCCTTCAGGCGGATCTGCAGGGCGGCGACATCTCCGGCTGACAGGGCGGCTTCCAAACGTTGGGCGAAGGCGGCGACGTCCACCAGCCGGGGCGGCGTGATCAGGTAGAGGCGACAGGCGGGAACGGACATGCCTTTCTCTTAGCCTCACCCGGCCGGGCGCCCAAGGGCGATAGGCCCGGAATGTATTGGGCGGCGGGGCGGGCGATGGTAAGGCCCCGCCGATGTTCCTGCTTTCCGACGACCTTGCGTCCCTCCGCCGGGACCTTGACGGCGCCGACAGCGCAACGGCGGTCCTCCAGGCCCGCTGCGAGGCCCTGGGCCTGCCTGGCGGGCCGCTAGTGCGCGCCCGTACCGAACCGTGCGAGGGCGTCGCCGATGAAGCGGTGCGGGCCGGGCTGAAGGCGGCGCCGGGAGAGATCCTGGCCTGCCGCCGGGTGCGCCTTGTCTGGGGCGACCACGCTCTTTCCCGGGCGGTGAACTGGTACCGGCCTGAACGGCTGACGGCCGACATGCGCCGGCGGCTGGCCGAGACGGATGAGCCCTTCGGCGTGATCGCCCGCCCCCTGGGCTACCGGCGGGTCCGGCGCGAGACGCGGCTTGTCGAGGAGATCGGGCGTCCGCCCTATCTGCACTGCCGGGCCACCCTGGAGACGCCGGACGGTGAACCGCTGGCGCTGGTCGAGGAAATCTATCCCGGAGACTGAAAGGTCGCCCGAGGGCTCTCCCGTCGGGATCAGGCGGCTTCGGGAAGCGCGCCGGCCAGACCCTGCGGGGCGATGAGGGGCGTTATCCGTTGCTCGCGCATGGGCCGCGGAACCAGGTCCAGTTCTTCAGGCGTGACCAGGAATCCCGCGCGGCGGGCCGCAGCGCCGACCTCGATCCGCGATCCGAGGAGAGAGATGGCCGGCGCCGCCAGAAGGGGCAGGACGATGGGCAGGAAAACCAGGGTGAGGTCCGGCCGCGCCATCAGGGCGGCGGCGAAAACCACGCCGGCCCGCACTTCCCAGGCGTGGGCGGCGAAGGCCTCCGACCAGCGCATGCGCCCGGCGTCCCTCTGCTGCGGCCGCCAGCCGGAGTCGCGGCCGGAAGAGATCTCGATCAGCATCCGGGTGTGGCTGACCATCATGATGGGCGCCATGACCATCGACATGAACACTTCCAGGACCACGCCCGGCAGGATGAAGCCAGCCCCGCCGAAAGCCGCGCGGTCGCGGCTGCGGAGGAGGACAAGCAGGCTGCCGAAGAGCTTGGGGCCGAACAGCAGGAACCAGGACAGGGCGGCCATCCACATCACCACCAGTCCATCCTGGCGGGGTTCGACGATCGTCCGCCAGCCCTGGAGGGTGTGGATTTCGAGAAGGCGCGGCTCGGTCTGGAACTGGATCACAAGGCCGGTCATCAGGGCCAGGAACCAGAGCGGCGAGGCGAGATAGGCCATCACGCCGATCAGCATCTGAAGCCGGCTCATGGGATGCAGCCCGGTCGCCGTCAGCAGGCGCAGGTGCTGCATGTTGCCCTGGCACCAGCGCCGGTCGCGCGCCAGAAAGGCCTGAAGGCTCGGCGGGGCTTCCTCGTAACTGCCGGCGAGCGCACCGGTCATGTACACTCCCCAGCCCTGCCGTCGCAGGTAGGCGGCCTCGACCGAGTCGTGGCTCATCACATGTCCGCCGAAGGGTTTGCGACCCGGGAGGACGGGAAGTCCGCAGGACTCGGCGAAGGCCCGCACGCGGACAATCGCGTTATGCCCGAAATAGGCCGACTCCGGACCGGTCCACCAGGCCATGCCGGTGGCCGCTACCCGGCCGTAGAGGCGCACGCCGAACTGCTGGACGCGCTGGTAAAGGGTCTCGGCGTTGATGATCGCGGGGGCGGTCTGGATCAGCCCGGCACGGGGATGGCGCTCCATCGCATCCACCAGGTGGAGAAGGGTCTCTCCGGACATCAGGCTGTCAGCGTCCAGGATCACCATGTGCGGATAGGCGCCGCCGAACCGCCTGACCCAGTCGGCGATATTGCCCGCCTTGCGCTCGGTGTTGGACTCCCGTCGACGATAATAGACCCGGCAGCCGCTGTTGAGGCGGAAGGCCTGGAAGGCGGACCACTCGGCCTCGGCCACTTCAGGGCAGGTGGAGTCGGACAGGACGAACAGGTCGAAGGCGCCGGCGGCGTCCAAGTCGCGCAGGCTCTGATCCATCCGCGCGAGCCTGGCGAAGGCGGCCGCCGCGTCCTCGTTGTAAAGGGGCATCAGAAGGGCGGTTCGCACCTTCGGTCGGCGGGGACGGTCCGGGAAGTCAAAGTGGTCCCGGTCGCCGCGCAGCACCTGCAGGACAAGTCCGGCGAGGGCGCTGCAGAACCAACCGGACAACGGGATGATCAGGGCCGCAAAGAGGCACAGCGCAACGATTTCCAGGGCTGTGAAGCCCTCCTCCGCGTAAACCCGCGCCGGTGTCAGGAAGGCCAGCACCGCGAGCGTCAGGGTCGCCACGAGCATGGCGGCGCGGCGCAGTCCCAGGTCGGGCGCGGCCGGCGCGGGCGGCGGGGTTCCGTCGTCCGCCAGGCCCTGGCGGGGCATGTCCAGCGGGGCTTCATCGGGAAGCCAGGTGCGCACGGGGCGGGGGCCGGACCATCCGGCGTCCCGGGACGCGCCGAACTCCCTGCTGCGAAGACCGTCCATCGACCGCTGCCGCTCCTTCGCTGCCGCCGACGGACGGCAGAAGATCACAAACGCGTTACGCTGCGGTGCGCCATATGCAATAACGGAAACGTGAAGGCAAGACGGAACCCGCCTGGTGAGTGCTGCTGCGGCACGCCCCAAGACCGGCGCCGCCTTTTTTGGCGCCCCTCGATCAGGCCTCCGACCCGGCCCGGGCCATGGCCAGCAGCCGGCGCTCCAGAACGTACGCCGCCACTCCCGTCCAGCCGACAAGGACGATGGCGAAGGCCCGCTCCCACCAGCCGACATTGTCGTCGTTCACGAGGCCCTTGAAGATGAGGTGCTTGGTCAGGATGGTGAGGATGGCCATGGCGAGAAAGACCGCCAGCAGAAAGATCCGCAGCCGGCCCATGCCCTCCATCTTCCTCAGGGCCCAGACCAGGGCGAGAGGGGCGATCTGGATACCCAGACCCAGATTGATCGCCAGATGCCGGGGGTCCGGCCAGGGATAGAGGCTTGAGAGGACAAGGCCGACTCCCGCAAGACCGAAGCACAGGGCGATGATCGCCGCCGAAACCCGGGCTCCGCCGAGGGCGATGACCGCGAGGGCGAAGCCGAGGCCCCCAAGGCCGGCGCCGATTCCGGAGACGAGGACTCCCGTATTGAAGATGGCCGGATGCGGCGCCCCCGCGGCGCCAAGCTCGCTGATGTACTGGGTCGCATGATCAAAGCCCGGCCAGGTCAGTGCGGCCACGCCGACGCTGACATAGGCCAGGATGGGCGCGGCGACCCCGATCTGCAGCAGGAACCGGCGGCGGCGGAAACGGCTCATCCGGTCCTCGGTCCGGGTCGCAGTCCCCAGAGGGGCCGAAGGGGAGGAATCCTGCGGACGATTTCGTAAACCGCCAGGCTGCCGCCCAGGGTGATCAGCACCAGAAGTCCCGCTTCGGCCTCCACGGGAAGGCCCAGCGGCTTGAGGAGATGAGCGGCGATCACAAGGAGGGTCTGATGCGCCAGGTAGCAGGGAAATACGGCGTCCGTCAGATAGCGCAGGGCCGGGCCGTCTGCGTTCCTGAGGAGCCGGCTACCCAGCCCCAGGACCGCACAGATGGTCGCCCATTGGTAGACCGCGAAGACAAGGTTCGCCTGGGCTGAGGGCGGCTGGTCCACAGGCTGGGACAGCATGATGAGGACGGGCAGGCTGACCGCCGCCACGGCGAGGGAGGTCCAGCGCATCCGCTCGAACCGGGTCCAGACATCCTCGCGCAGGGCCAGGAGGAAGCCGGTCAGGAAGACGCCGAGGGACATGGCGTGGTTGTAGGGATCGTCCGTGATGTGATTGGTCAGGCCCGCCCAGGGGAAGACCAGAAGCCGCAGCAGCGCCAGATAGATCATCGGCACAACCAGCAGCCTTCCACCGGCCAGAAGGCGACCCAAACCCGCCTCAAGCCGATGGAACAGCCCGGAGGATGAAGCCAGGGCGAGGGCCGCCAGGCTGTAGACCGTGATGTAGAGGACGAACCAAATGTGGTTGAGCGGAACGCCGTCCCGCAGCCCGGCGGGACTGAATTCGGACAGCCACCAGGTCCAGAGGTCGCCGGAGAAGCTGCCCTTCTCGATCGCTTCGATCCAGGACTGGGGCGGAACCAGCACGAGGACGCCGAACAGCAGCGGCGGGACCAGCCGCTCCAGCCTCTGACGAAAGGCCCGGGCCGGCGGCGTCTTCCGGACCATGAACCTCAGGGCGATCCCGGAGACCATGAACAGGAGGGTCAGCCGCCAGGGGTTGGTGACCAGGGCGGCGAGTCCGAGGGCCTGGATCGTATGAGGACTGTGAACGTGCCAGTCCCACGGGGCGTAGACCAGGCCGACGTGATAGAGGATCAGCACGCCGAAGGCGGCGATGCGGATCCAGTCGATGTCCGCGCGTCGCTGCGAGGGAGTAGGGGTCACGGGCCTTCCTATGCGACGAGGAAGGCCCGCATGTCCATGCCGGCCGGCGCCCGCCCTCAGGCGAAGTCGCGGGCCAGTTCTGCGCGGGTGGCCGGGGTCAGGACCGCCATGTGGGCGTAGGCCTCGTGGTCGCTGCCCACCAGCACCTGGACGCCCGGCGAACGGAAGACCGCCTTCTGGGCGTCGGTCAGGGGGAAGTGCAGGAAGTGAACGGAGGAGGTCTTGCCGTCCTCTCGGGTGCGCTCGACGTCGCCGTCCTGCACGCCGTAGATCTTGTCCTCGCCGACCTGCAGGTAGAGGTGATCCTCCACGCCGCCGAGGCGGGCCAGGGTGGCGGCCCGACGCACCGGATCCTCGATCTCGAACATGACGGTGGCGACCAGCTCCGAGCCCTGCGGCACCAGCGGGTTGTAGGCGGCCAGTTCGTCGGCGAGCTGGGCGGCTCCGCCCTTCTCGATCAGGAGCATCTCCTGGATCTGGAAGAGCATAGTCTCGTAGGTCTCGAAATAGAAGGTGCAGACCGGCCCAAGGTCCACCCGGCGCAGGCGCTTGGTGGGCAGGAGTGCGGCGCGGCGCGACTTGCGCTGCCGGGCGAACTCGGCGTCGGGAACGATGTCGGCTTCAGTGATGCGGCGCAGGGCGGCGGGCATGATCAGAGGACTCCGTAGGCGCGGGCGAAGATTTCGATGGGGTGGGACTGGCGAGGCTGCGGCCCCTTCGCCGTGGCCTCGTCATCGGCCAGGAGCTGGCCGATGTGCTTGCAGGCGAGGGGGCAGTCGGAGCACAGCTCCGCCGACCCCTTCTGGGCGACCTGTCTCGCAGTGGGGCGCCCGACCTTCACGGCCAGGGGCCGGGTCGACTTCATCACCCCGAAGGTGCCGCCGTGACCCGAGCAGCGCTCGACGATCTCGACCTTGGTGTCGGGGATCAGCTTCAGCATGTCCGCCGAGCGCGCGCCCATGTTCTGGGCCCGGGCGTGGCAGGAATGGTGCACCGTGATCCCCCCATCGACGGGGGTGAGGCCAGGGGCGAGGCCGAGTTCGCGGTTCAGGTCGACGATGTACTGGCAGATATCGCGGGCCGCGGCGCCGAGCTTCACGACGGCAGCATTCTCCGGAAGGATGAGCGGCCACTCGAACTTCATCATCAGTCCGCAGGACGCCGTCAGGGCGACCACTTCGTAGCCCTGGTCGATATAGGGCTCGAACACGGCGGCCACCCGGGCCGCCTTGCCAGCGACGCCTGAAAGGTCGCCGCCCTCGAGCTGGGGCATGCCGCAGCACTCAGGATAGACAACCTTGGCCTCGATGCCCTGGCGCGCCAGAACGCGGGCGGCCGCGACGCCCGTGTCGGGGCCGTTGTACTCTACCGAGCAGGTCGAATAGATCGCGACCTTGCGCTTGCCGAAGGCCGGGCCCGCCGGATCGGGCGGGACCGGGGTCGGCAGGAGGTCCGTGGCGGTCTTGCCATAGTACTTAGGCAGCTCGGCCTCGGCGTCGATCTCGGCGATCGCGTCGAGCAGCTTGCGGATCGGGGTGTTCTTGCGGGCCGTGCCCCAGTTGGCGATCCGCGCCAGCGGCTTGGCCAGGCGTCCGTTGCGGTCGGTCTTGCCCAGCTCGTCCCGCACGAAGCTCTTTTCGCCGGCCCGGCGCTTGGCCGCGCGGTAGCGCAGGATCAGGTGGGGGATGTCGATGTTGAACTCGTGCGGCGGCACGTAGGGGCACTTGGTGAGAAAGCACATGTCGCACAGCGTGCAGGCTTCATCGACCTTGGCGTATTCACTCTTGGGAACGCTATCGAGCTCGCCCGTCTTCGACTCGTCGATCAGGTCGAACAGCCTCGGGAAGCTGTCGCACAGGTTGAAGCAGCGCCGGCAGGTGTGACAGACGTCGAACTGCCGCTCCATCTCGGCCTCGACGGCCTCGAGGTCGTAATAGGCCCCGTCGCGCCACTCGATGGGGTGGCGGAAGGGAGCGTCCAGGCTGCCCTCGCGGGCGGCGGGCTTGGTCGGTTCCGACATGGCGCAGGCTCCAGGCAGACTTCCGGACGGCGGATGCGAAACCGGCGGCGGACCGGGTGGCCCGCCGCCGGCGCATCGTCAGTCCCTCAGGATCAGGACAGGGTCTCGAGGGCGCGCTGGAAGCGGCCGGCGTGGGACTTCTCAGCCTTGGCCAGGGTCTCGAACCAGTCGGCGATTTCGTCGAAGCCTTCCTCGCGGGCGGTCCGGGCCATGCCGGGGTACATGTCGGTGTACTCGTGGGTCTCGCCGGCGATGGAGGCCTTCAGGTTGGCCTCGGTGCCGCCGATCGGCAGGCCGGTGGCGGGATCGCCGACGGCTTCCATGAATTCCAGGTGGCCGTGGGCGTGGCCGGTCTCGCCTTCGGCGGTCGAACGGAACACGGCGGCGACGTCGTTGTAGCCTTCAACGTCGGCCTTCTGTGCGAAGTAGAGGTAGCGGCGGTTCGCCTGGCTTTCGCCGGCGAAGGCGTCCTTCAGGTTCTGCAGGGTCTTGCTGGTGGCCAGGCTCATGGCGGTCTCCGGAAGAAGGCGCGGGTTTCGCGCCGGGTTTCAGCCGCACGCACTGCGGATAGGAAGAGCCCCTACGCCTTGTCCGGGCATAGGGCAAAGCGAAAGAATTTATGTGCGGCATAGGTTCGATCTATCGCCAGTGGGGCGGGTCTTGCCAGTGACGCCGCCGACCCGCAGGGTGTCTCGCGACGGACCCCTGAGACCGGGAGGCGGGACATGACCATCCAGCTGAGGCAGATCGCCTTCGTCGCGGAGCGGCTTGAGCCCGTACTGCAGGATTTCGAGGCGGTGTTCGGCCTGGCCCGGTGCTTCATCGATCCGGGCGTTGCGGTCTTTGGCCTCGAGAACACGCTGATGCCGGCGGGGCGCAACTTCTTCGAGGTGGTGGCGCCGGTGAAGCCGGACACCGCCGCCGGCCGGTACCTCGAGCGCCGAAAGGGGGATGGCGGCTACATGGTCATCACCCAGACGGAGACCCTTCCACAGCTTGAGGCCGCCCGGGCCGCGGCGGCCGGCGTCCGCGTGGCGTGGGAGTCCGCGCGCCGGGGCTGGACCCTGATCCAGCTGCATCCCGGCGACCTGAAGACCACCTTCCTCGATGTCGAGTGGGACGAACACGAGGACCTGTCGGGTCCCTGGCCCCCGGCGGGCGGGACCGGCTGGGAAGACAAGGTCCGGCAGCATCTCGTTCTCGGGTTCAGCGGCGTGGAGCTTCAGGCCGAAGACCCCGCGGCGGCCGCCGGCCTGTGGAGCGCGGTCACCGGCTCGCCGGTGGAGAGCGTCGGGGGAGCCCCCGGCGTAAATCTAAACAACGCCTCGCTCCGCTTTGTCCCGCCCTCCGACGGCCGCGGTCCCGGGTTATCGGCCGTGGACCTGGAAGTCAGGGATGTCGCCGGGGTCTGCGAGCGGGCCCGCGCGCGCGGCCTGCCCGCCGGTCCGGATCGGGTCGAGGTGTGCGGCGTACGATTCCACCTGCGGGCAGGCTGAGGCGCGGATCGACGGATTTCCGCCGCCGCCGCGTTGGCGCTGGCGTCATCGGGCCCTATGTCCCGGTCCCGACCCTTACCGCCGGAATCCTGATCCCGTGTCGAAACTCCTGATGGCGGCGCTTGCGACGCCCGTGATTGCATTTGCCGCGCCGGGCCCTGCGCTGGCTGCACCGCCGCCCTCTCCGGCCCGGGACACGGTTGTCGCTGAACTCGTTGTCGAGGCGCCGGCCGACCGCGTTGGCGCCGCCCTTGGCGACGTCAAGCCCGAACTCCGCATCGACGAGGCCGAGATCCGGTCCTACGGCGTCAGCAGCGTCGCGGAACTGGTCGCCCAGCTGGCCCCCCAGACCCAGTCCGGACGCGGGCGCAGCCGGGGCGGCATGCCCGTCGTCCTTCTGAACGGAGCCCGCATCTCGGGCTTCGCCGAGCTCCGGGACCTGCCCTCCGAGGCCATCCTGAGAGTGGACATCCTGCCGGAGGAAGCGGCGCTAAAGTACGGCTATCCCGCCGACCAGCGGGTGCTGAACTTCGTGACCCGCAAGACCTTCCGCGCGGTGACGACGGAGGCGGAGCTGGGCGCCGCGACGGCTGGCGGTCGCCTGACGCGGGGCCTGGAGGCCGGTCTCTTCCGCATCGACGGGGACCGGAGGACCCAACTCAAGGCGGACTGGTCTGACGCCTCGGCGGTGACGGAAGATGAGCGCACCGTCCCGCCGAACGCCGCGACGGCCCTCTATGCGACCCAGGGACTCTACCGGGGTCGTGGTCCTGGCGGCGAGATCGACCCGGCCCTGAGCGCCCTTGCCGGGGGGTTCACCACGATCGCGGGCCTGCCTGCGGTCTCGGCGTCCCGCCGCCCCACCCTGCCGGAGGTAGCCGCCCTGGCCGGGCAGGTCCCGGTGACCGGCGAGGGCGCGTACCGCACCCTGTCGCCGGAGACCCGGAAGCTCACCATCAACGGGGTGATCGCGCGCAGCCCGTCACCGGGGACGACGGCGACGCTCAACGCCGTCCTGAGCCTTCGCCAGTCGGAATCGCTTCTGGGCCGCCCCGCCTACAGCCTGACCCTTCCTGCGGCCAACCCCTGGTCGCCCGTGGCCGGACCTGTTGACCTCCTGCGCCGGGACGCTTCCCGAGGCGCGATCCGCCAGGATACGGACGACTGGAGCGCCCGCCTTGGGTTCGGCCTCAACAGCGGACGGAACGGATGGCGCCTGTCCCTGACCGGCGGGCTCGACCTATCCGACACCCTGGGCAGAACGGACGGGGGCGTCGACACCCGGCCGGCCCAGGCGCGGCTTGCGGCGGGGGACGCGGCCTTCAATCCCTATGCCCCGGGACCCTCGGACCTGCCCGGTTTCGCCCCGGACCGGACCCGCTCGCGGACCGCAGGCGCCGAGATCCAGGCGCTTGCGGCCGGGACGCTGGTGGAGCTTCCCGCAGGTCCGCTCGGCCTGTCGGCCCGGGCAGGAGTGTCGGGAAACTGGCTCAAGTCCCGGTCGCTTCGGCGCGACATCGTGCGCGAGGCCGACCTGTCCCGAACCGGGGGCAACGCCCAGGCGAGCCTGGATATTCCGCTCCTTCGGCGGGCGGAGACAGGCTGGGGCCGGCTGGGCGACCTCTCGGTCAACTTCAACCTCCAGGGCGAGCGGCTCTCGGACGCCGGGACCCTTACGGCGGTGGGCGGCGGCGTGAACTGGTCGCCGGTCGAGCGCCTGACCCTGCTGGCTTCCTTCAGCCAAGACCAGTCCCCGCCGACCCTCGTCCAGCTGGGAGCGCCGCGGACAGTCACCACCGGCGTGCGGGTCTTCGACTACGTCCGCGGAGAGACGGTCGAGGTCGCACAGGTCTCGGGGGGTGATCCGTCCCTGCGCAGCGACCAGCGCGACGCCGCCCGCCTGGGCGTGAACTGGAAACCCTTCGCCGATCGGGAACTGAATGTCTCGGTCAGCTACAACAGGAGCCGGGCCGAGGATCCGGCGTCGGCTCTCCCGGCGGCCACGGCGGAGGTCCAGGCGGCCTTTCCCGACCGGTTCCTGAGAGACGAGGGCGGTCGCCTCAGCGTTGTCGACGTCCGCCCGGTCAATTTCCTGCGCAGCGAGCGCGAGGAGATCCGCTGGGGGTTCAACTGGTTCGGCGGCCAGGGGCCGACGGCGGGCCGTCCTCCGGCCGGTATGCGCGGCGCTGGCGGCGGACGGCCGATGATGATGGGGCCGCCTCCCGGCGTCGGCGGACGCAACGGATGGCAGCTTTCGCTCTACGAAACCGTGGTGCTCACCGACCGGATCATCGTGCGCAGGGGCGGACCGGTCTTTGACCTCCTGAACGGCTCGGCTGCGGGCGCCCTGGGCGGTACGCCGTCCCAGGCCGTCGAACTGCAGGCGGGGATCTTCCGCAAGGGACGGGGCGCGCGCCTCAGCGCCACCTGGAAAAGCGGGACCACCGTCCGGGGGACGACGCCTGACGGCGACCTCGCCTTTTCGGATCTCGCGACGGTCGACCTGCGGATTTTCGACACCTTCACCGGCGCGCCGGACCTGGTGCGGCGCTGGCCGATCCTCAAGGGCGCGCGGGTCAGCCTGTCGGTCGACAACCTCTTCGATGCGCGGCTCAGGGTCCGGAACAGGGCTGGCGCGGTTCCCGTCGGTTACGCGCCCGACGTGCTCGACCCGGTGGGCCGGGTGGTCGAATTGAGCTTCCGCAAGGTGTTGTGAGGGCGGGGGCTTGAGAACGGGACCCGCACCCGGCTTCGCCCTCAGGGACGCCTGAGCTGCGCTTGCCGGGGGCGGCCCGGCCTGTAGAACTCCTTGTCCCGAACCCATTGGAGGCCGACCGTGCCCGATACCTTCCGCGCCCTTCGCGCCCACAAGACCGAGGCGGGGATCGAGACCCGGCTGGAAACCCTGACCGACGCCGACCTGATGGAGGCCGACGTCACCGTCCGGGTCGAGGCCTCGACCCTGACTTCAAGGATGGCCTGGCCCTCACCGGCCGGTCGCCCATCCTCAGAACCCTTCCCCTGATTCCGGGGATCGATTTCGCGGGCGTGGTCGAAGCCTCGTCAAATCCCGGCTTAGCGCCGGGGGACCGGGTGGTGCTGAACGGCTGGGGCGTGGGCGAGACCTGGCATGGCGGCTATGCGCAGCGCGCGAGGGTGAAGGGCGAGTGGCTGGTCCGCCTGCCCGACACTCTGTCCACGGCCCGGGCCATGGCCATCGGCACCGCCGGATACACCGCCATGCTCTGCGTCATGACCCTTGAGCGCCAGGGGGTGACCCCTGGCTCGGGCGACGTCCTGGTGACGGGCGCCGCCGGCGGGGTGGGCGGGGTCGCCATCACCCTCCTGTCCGGACTGGGACACCGGGTCGTCGCCTCGTCCCGGCGCGCGGGGGCGGAAGGCGACTATCTGAAGGCCCTGGGCGCCGCCGAGGTGATCGACGCCGCCGAGCTTTCGGGGCCGGCCCGGCCTCTGGGCAAGGAGCGCTGGGCCGGGGTCGTGGACTCGGTGGGCAGCCATACCCTTGCGAACGCCATCTCCCAGACCCGCTACGGCGGGGCGGTGGCCGCCTGCGGTCTCGCCCAGGGCATGGACCTGCCCGGCTCGGTGGCGCCCTTCATCCTGCGCAGCGTCATCCTGGCCGGGGTGGACAGCGTCATGCGGCCGACCGCTGACCGGGTCGAGGCCTGGCGTCGTCTCGGGGCGGAACTTGACCTCGCCCGGCTGGACGCCATGACCCAGGTGGCCGGCCTTGAGGACCTGCCGGCGCTCGCCGCAGAGATTCTCGAGGGTCGGGTCCGGGGCCGGGTGGTGATCGACCCCGCCCTCTAGATCATGTTCCGATCAGCGGGACCCGGGTATCGGATCGAGACATGATCTAAAGTACTGAAGTTAGAGCCGGTTTTCCCCTTCAGACGTTCCGTCTGAAAGGACCCGGCTCCGGACCCGGCGCGGAGGGTCGGCTCCCGCAGGTCGGAACAGATCCGGGAGCAGGGCGTCAGCTTTATGTCAGGGCGCCCGCCGCCAGACCCGCAACCGCTCCCGCCGTCAGGATCAGGCGAAGGCGCGGATACCAGACCGGCAGGCCCGGCGCGCGCAGGTCCCAGACCAGGTGAAGTCCCAGGGCGCCCGCCATGGCCAGGAGCTGCAGGACGGAGAGACCGGGCGGCAGGATGAGCAGCGCCCAGGCGGTGACGCTGGGCGCCATGCTGAGGGCGACGAGACCGGAGTCAGGCGAGGCCTCTGCGACGGCGCGACCCCAACGTGCGCCGCCGAGGAAGGACAGGATGACGGCGGCGTAGAGACCCAGGGCCCTGTCGGTCCAGATCGATAGGGACGGGAAGGCGACGCCGATAAGGGGCAGACCGAGGAAGGGGATCAGTCCCGCAAGGCCCCAGGCCAGCACGGGCGGGGGGATGCGCTTGTCGGGGACCAGCGGAGGCGCGGGCGTCATTTCGGGATCCGGGCGAAGGTTCGAGCCTTAATCGGACGGCCCCGGCCCTCTGGCAAGACCCGCGGAAGTCAGGCCGTCCGGCTGGGGCGGCGCAGGCGTCTCCAGGCCAGGAACCCAACGCCGCCGAGCAGCAGGGAGATCGCCCCGGCCGCTGCAGCCAGGAAGGGAACCTGACGGGCGAGGGCGTTGGCGTTGAGCTGCTTCTGGCTGGTGTATCCCGGCGGAAGAGGGGCGACGCCGACCCTGCCTTCGTAGGTCGCGTAGTCCTTCAGCATGGCCTGGAAGCGCACGGGCTGCGCCCCGGACAGGTCGCGGGTCTCCCCCGGGTCCCGGGAAAGGTCGTAGAGGCGCCAGCGACCGTCCCCCAGCGGCGGCATGTCGCGCACGATCTTATAGTCGCCCCGGAACAGGGCCGAGTTGCCCGACACCTCAAGGCCCAGGGCCTCGTCGGGTCCTCGGACCGGCGTCCCGCTTGCCGCCAGCTGATCCCTGAGGTTCCGGCCGTCCATGGCGGGCGCCTCGGGGGTCGGGCGCGTCCCGGCGAAGGCCGCAAGCGTCGGGGCGACGTCAGTCACGTAGGTCAGGCCGGCGATCCGGCTTCCGGGCGTCACGCCGGGTCCCGAGACGATCAGGGGCGCCCGGATCCCGCCCTCGGAGGCGTAGAACTTGTAGCGCCGGCCGGGTGCGGCCAGGGCCTCGGCCCATTCCCGGCCGATGAAGTTGAGGCTGCCGGGTCCGCCCAGGCCGTTCAGGCGCCAGGCGTAGCCATGGGTCCACATCCACAGGTTCATGCCCCGCTGATGCACGGGATCGGTCGGCTCCGGCCCGTTGTCCGAGGTGATGACGAACACCGTATTGTCGAGCTCGCCGCGCGCCTCGATGTTCCTGACAAGCCGTCCCACGGCCGCATCCGCCGCCTCGATCATCCCGGCGTAGACCTCCATCGACCGGGCGGCGATCCGGCGGTCGGCCTCGTCCAGCCGGCTCCAGGCCCGGGCGTCCGGCGAGAAGTCGTCGACGGGCGCGTCGCCAGGCAGCAGCCCCAGGTCGCGGGCCCGCTTCGTGCGGTCGCTCCGAAGGGCGGCCCAGCCCCCGTCGAACCGGCCCCGGTAGCCGTCGGCGAACCGGGCCGGAGCCTGGACAGGAATGTGGACCGCCTGGAAGGCGAGGTAGGCGAAATAAGGCTGACCGCCCGCCGGGGCCTCGTCGATGTACCGGATCATCCGGTCGACAAGCATGTCGGACGAGTAGAACGCCTTCGGCAGGCGGGCCGGGCGACCGTCCTCGTACCAGGGCGCCTCGGTGTAATAGGGCATGTACGGCTTCGCCGCCCAGTTGTCCGCGCCGGAGGCGTCCAGCGCCAGCGAGCGGTCGAACCCCTGGCCGTCGGGCAGGTCGCCCGGGCCGTGGCCCAGGTGCCACTTGCCGGCCATCAGGGTCCTGTATCCTTCGTCGCGCAGACGCTCGGCGATGGTGAGCACGCCCGGTTCGATGCGCAGCCGATACCCGGGGCGCCCCCTTTGCGAGGGTGGAAGGATCTCCTCGATGGTCGCCGCGCCCGCCCGGTGATTGTCCAGCCCCGTCAGCAGCATGGCGCGGGAGGGCGTGCAGAGGGGCGAGGTGTGATAGCCCGTGAACATGGCGCCCTGGCGCGCCAGCCGGTCGATGTTCGGGGTGCGCGCCTCGCCTCCGTAGGCGCCCAGGTCCATGAGGGCGAGGTCGTCGAACAGGATGACGACAATGTTGGGCCGGCTCCGTTCAGGGGCCTTCAGCGGCGGCGCGGCGGACGCGCCCTCGGCGCCGAGGAGCGACAGGACGCCGGCGGCGGCGCCCGCCCAAAGGCCCAGCCTCCACCTCGGGGGCGTTCGCGCCATACGGCTCTCCTTAAGCCATCAATTGACACATGAGGTGTCACATCATGTCCGGGCAGGCAAGCCCGCCAGCGTCAGCGGCTCCGCCGCCCGGTCCGCCGGGGCGCAATGGCATCGCCTCAGTAGGCGATGCGTTCGACCCTCAGGCCCTCCCTCTCCAGGAGTTCGCGGACGTTCTTGTCGCCCGCCAGGTGCCCGGCGCCAACGGCGACGAAGACCACGCCGGGCCGGTCCATCCGGGCCTTCAGGTCCGCCGCCCAGCGGGCGTTGCGTTCCGTCAGCAGGAGACGTGCGGTCTCGGGGGTGTCCTTCATGTCGGCATTCATCAGGCGACCCGTCTCGTCCGCCTCGCCTCGCGCCCAGTGGTCGATCATCTTTCCCAAAAGGGCCAGGCCCTCCGCGCGCCGGTAGATGACGTCCTTCACACCCGCCAGTTGCTCGGCCTCGGGGGTGGAGTCGAGCATGGCGAACTGCTGTTCCGGGGTCTCGAAGGCGGTAATGGTCTTGCCGGTCTTCCGGGCGGCCTCGGTCAGCACCGCCTCCGCGCCGCTTTTCGGATCGAGGCCGGACTTCATGTACATGACCGTGGCCGCCTGCACGGCGATGAACCAGGGCTCCAGGGGTTCAAGCTGGCCGGCGGGAAGGCCGAGCTCCGTCAGCGCCCGGACATAGG
>JBJTFE010000202.1:0-7724 GCA_046093265.1 Phenylobacterium sp.
AGGCCGCTTTCGGCGAGCGTGCAGAACGTCGGGTATCGCGTGGGCCTTGCGCTTGTCCTGGCTTTGATGTTGTTCGCCACCTGGAACGATCTGAAGCGCTTGCAGGTCTTCCAGTTCTTCGGCGGATTGTTCTCCTGATCAGACGCTTCCCTCCAGTGATGGCCGTGACCATGCAAACTCAACGCGCCCGCAGCGCAGCCCTCGTTTCAGGACTGGCGATCATCCTGGCCGGCGGCGCCGTGCTCTCTCCGCAGGCCGCACAGGGGCAGGCCGTAGCGCAGCAGGGGGTCGTGCAGCGCATAATCGTGGCCGGCAACGAGCGTATCGAACAGTCGACCATTCTGTCCTACCTGCCTATCGGCGTGGGCGACACGGTGGACCCCGCCCGGATCGACCTGGCCCTCAAGGCCCTGTTCCGGACGGACCTCTTCTCCGACGTCAAGGTCGCGCTGAGCGACGGTGATCTCACGATCCAGGTGGTGGAAAACCCGATCATCAACCGCGTGGTCTTCGAGGGAAACTCGGGCCTCAAGGAAGACAAGCTGCGGGACGAGGTGACCGTTCGGCCGAGGGGTATCTTCACCCGGGCCAAGGTCCAGTCCGATGTCCAGAGGATCATCGAGCTTTACCGCCGGTCCGGCCGCATCTCGGCGGCGGTGACCCCCAAGATTGTCGAATTGCCGCAAAAGCGTGTCGACCTGATCTTCGAGATCAACGAGGGTCAGAAGAGCGGCGTGCTTGGCGTCAACTTCCTCGGAAACGTCCAGTTCTCAGATAACGATCTGCGCGACGTGGTGGTGACCGAGGAATCCGCCTGGTATCGTTTCTTCTCCAACAATGCGAATTACGATCCTGACCGGCTGGAGTACGACAAGGAGCAGCTCAGGAAGCATTACAGGAATCGGGGATTCTACGATTTCCGGGTCGTTTCGGCGGTCGCCGAGCTCTCGCCGTCCCGCAATGGGTTTGCGGTGACCTACACGCTCGAGGAGGGGCCTCAGTACAAGTTCGGCAAGATCTCTGTTGAGACCGAACTGAAGAAGCTCGATACGGCGGTTTTGACCCAGCTTGTCCCCATCCGCAGCGGCGACCTCTACGAGGACGAGCGGATCGAGACCGCGACCGACGCCCTGACCTTCGCCGCCGGGGCCGCCGGCTTCGCCTCCGTCGACGTCCGGCCCCGCTATGTGGCGGATCCGGCTACCCGGACCGTAAACGTGGTGTTTCAGGTGAACGAGGGACCCCGGGTCTACGTCAACCGGATCGACATCATCGGCAATACCCAGACCCTGGACCACGTGATCCGCCGCGAACTCAACCTCGTGGAGGGCGACGCCTACAACCGCGCCCTGGTCGACAGATCCGAGAACAACCTCAAGGCCCTCGGCTTCTTCAAGGAAGTGACGATCGAGGAAACGCCGACCGCAAGCCCGGATCGGACCGACCTTCTGGTGAAGGTGGAAGAACAGGCGACGGGGGAGCTGACCTTCAGCGCGGGTTACTCCTCGGTTGACCAGCTGATGCTCGACCTTGGAATTACGGAACGCAATTTCCGCGGCCGGGGTCAGGATGCTCGCGCCCGGGTGTCCTGGGGGTCCTATCGCCAGCAGCTGGACTTCTCGTTCACCGAGCCCAGGTTCCTCGATCGGAACCTCCGGGCGGGCGTGGATCTCTACTACTTCGTCTACGATCTTTCAGACTTCTCGGCCTACAAGACGACTTCGCTTGGCGCCAACGTCCGGGTCGGCTTTCCGCTGACCGCTAACGCCTTCATGACCATGCGCTACGTCCTGCGCGATGATGACGTGCAGGTGCCCGATATCTACTGCGACCCCAGCCAGCAACAGGTTTCGCAGACCCTCTGTGATCAACGTGGCCGCTATACAACGTCGCTTCTGGGCTATCAGGTCACCTTCGATCGAAGGAACGATCCTGTTCGCCCGACCCGTGGCTTTTTCGTCAGCGGCGCTCAGGACCTCGCGGGCCTCGGCGGCGATGTGAATTATCTCCGGACGGAGCTGGAGGGCGGCTGGTACTATGGGTTCAACAAGGATTTCGTCCTCAGCCTCTCCGGAAGCGCGGGCTACATTGCGGGTTGGGGAGACGATCCGGTCCGCATCAACGACCGCTTCTACAAGGGCGGAAACACCTTCCGGGGCTTCCGGGTGGCCGGTATCGGTCCTCGCGACATCAGTTTCGGGCGCTCCGATGCTCTCGGCGGGGAGGCTTTCGCAATCGGATCAGCGGAACTCACCGTCCCCACCTTCATCCCCCAGCAGTACGGCATCCGGGCCTCGCTATTCACGGATTTCGGAACGCTCGGCATGCTTGATGACAAGGTGAAGACCGGGAACAACGGCCAGCCCATACCGGGTATCTACGACGACTTGTCCCTCCGGGCGTCCGCCGGTCTCTCCGTCTTCTGGCGTTCACCCATGGGACCCATCCGCTTCGACTTCAGCCAGATTCTCCAGCGCGAGGATTACGACCGGGTCGAAACCTTCCGTTTCTCGCAAACTACAAAGTTCTGAAATCATGCACATGAACACGTCCGTCATCCTCGCCGCCGTGGCCGCTGTCCTGGCTTCCGCGGCCTCGGCCCAGGCTCAGACCCAGACGGCTCCAGCCGCTCCGCCGGTCAACCACGGTCCGGCCATCGCCGGCATCTGCATCGTATCCCTGGACGGCGCCATCGGCTCCTCCACGGTCGGCAAATACGTCCAGACGCGCCTGCAGCAGATCGCCCAGCAGGTGCAGACGGAACTGAGCGCCGAGCAGACCGCTCTGCAGAATGAGGCCAAGACCCTCGACGCCCAGAAGGCGACCCTTGACCAGGGCGCCTTCGACCAGAAGAACGCCACCCTCCAGGTCCGCGCTGCGGCCCTGCAGCGCAAGGCCCAGCTGCGCGAGCGCGAGCTGCAGGCCACCCAGCAAAAGGCCCTTGGGCGGGTCGGCCAGGAACTTGAGCCGGTGATCCGCTCGTCCTATCAGCAGGCCAAATGCACCGTTCTCATTCAACGGGATGCGGTCGTTCTGGCCAATCCCGCCATGGATATCACCACCTCGGTCATTACCGGCCTGAACGCCAAGATCACCCAGTTCGCCTTTGATCGCGAGCGTCTTGACCAGGCGGCTCCGGCTCCGCCTCCAGCCGCTGCGACCCCGGCCCAGCCGGCCCGGAGGCCGTAGGGGCTGGCGTCCTCGTCGCGGGTCGGGGAGGATGCGGACCCATGCCTGATCCACGCTTCTTTGAGTCGACCGGCCCGCTCTCTCTTGAGGCCATTTGCCAGCTGACCGGCGCTCGCGCACCGGAAGGCCCGTCGGACCTTGTCCTTGATCGCGTCGCCATCGCTTCCCGGGGCGGGACGGGGGCGGTGGTCTTCGTGACCGGTCGGGGCTTTCTGGAGGATCTCCGCCGCCAGCCGCCCAGCGCCTGCTTTGTCCCGGAGGCCCTGGCTGCGGACGTGCCCGCAGGCAGCGTACCCCTGGTTCACCGGAACCCCCACGGGGCCTTCGCACTGGCGGCGGAAGCCTTGCACGCGCCCCGGCGTCATCTGGGCGTCAATCCGATTTCTCCTGAAGCCCGGCTGGAACCGGGAGTCAGTCTCGGCCCCGGCGTGGTGGTGGGTCCCGGCGCGGCCATCGGGGCGGGAACCGTGATCGGACCCAACACGGTGATCGGTCCCGGCGTCGCTATCGGTCGCAATTGCCGGATCGGGGCGAACGTATCGATCAGTTTTGCTCTGATCGGGGACCGGGTGAAGATTCTGGCTGGCGTCGTGATTGGCGAGGCGGGTTTCGGCGCCACGGCGGGGGCGACCGGTCTGATCGACATCCCCCAGCTCGGGCGGGTGATCCTGCAGGACGGCGTGCCCATCGGGGCCGGCTCCACCATCGACCGGGGCGCCTATGAGGACACGGTGATTGGTGAGAACAGCAAGGTCGATAACCTGGTCCATATCGCTCACAATGTCCGGGTCGGTCGGAACTGCGTCCTGGCTGCGCAGACCGGTATCGCCGGCAGCGTCACCATCGGCGACGGCTGCCAGTTCGGAGGGCGCGCCGGTATTGCGGACCACCTCACCATCGGCGACGGCGCCCGGATCGGCGCCTCCGGAGGGGTTTTGAAGAATGTTCCGGCGGGCGAGACCTGGGGCGGCTTTCCCGCCCAGCCGGTCCAAAGGTGGCTTCGGGAAGTCGCCTGGCTGTCCCGCGCCGCTGGAAAGCGCAGGAGAGGAGGGGAGTCATGACCAACACAGCCGCCGCCACATGTATTGAGATCGGCGAGATCCTCGCCCGCATCCCGCACCGCTATCCCTTCCTGCTGGTGGACCGGGCCGAGGACTACGTGCCCGGGGAGTCCATCACCGGGATCAAGGCGGTCAGCATCAATGAGGGATTCTTCCAGGGGCACTTCCCCGACTATCCCGTCATGCCGGGCGTGCTGATCGTCGAGGCTCTCGCCCAGACCGGCGCGGTCCTGATGTCCAAGACCCTCGATGTCGATCCCCGGGGCAAGACCATCCTCTTCGCCTCCGTGGACAACTGCCGGTTTCGCCATCCCGTCCGCCCGGGCGACCTTCTGAAACTCAACGTCCGGGTCGCCAGGGCGCGGGGCGGACTCTTCAAGTTCGAGGGGCGCGCCATGGTCGGCGACAAGGTCGCCGCCGAGGCGGAGTTCGCCGCCATGCTGGTGGAGACTCCGCAATGACCGTCGACATCCATCCCACCGCCATCGTGGCCCCAGGCGCCCAGCTGGACGAGGGCGTCACCGTGGGCCCATACAGCCTGATCGGCGAGCACGCCCGGATCGGTGCGCGGACCCGGATCCTCGCCCATGTGGTGATCGAGAACCGCACGACGATCGGCGCCGACTGCCTGGTCCGCAACTTCTCGAACCTCGGCGGCCCGCCCCACCACACCGGCTACAAGGGGGAGCCCACAGAGCTGGTGATCGGTGACCGGAACCAGATCTGGGAGCATGTGACCATGCACATCGGCACCGCCAACGGCGGCGCCGTCACCCGGATCGGCAACGACGGCATGTTCATGGCCACCAGCCATGTGGGCCACGACTGCACCGTGGGCGACAATGTGATCCTCGCCCATTCGGCCACCCTCGGCGGCCATGTGGAGATCGGGGACCATGTGATGGTCTCCGGCCTTGCGGCGGTCCACCAGCATTGCCGCGTCGGGCGGTTCGCCTTCATCGGGGGCCTGGCGGCGGTGACCAAGGACGTCATCCCCTATGGTCTTGTCTGGGGCAACCACGCCCATCTCGAGGGTCTGAACCTGGTGGGCCTCAAGCGCCGGGACTTCAGCCGCGAGACCATCAGTCACCTGCGCGCCGCCTATCGTCTCCTGTTCGCCCGGGAAGGCAGTTTCCAGGAGCGGATCGACGACACCCTGGCCCTCTACGGCCACAGCGCGCCGGTCCTGGAGGTGATCGATTTCATCCGCGCCGACGAGGCCAACCGGCCGATCTGCCTTCCGGCTCGGGAAGACTGATCCCATGCCGGGGCGCCTCGGCCTGATCGCCGGCGGCGGCGACCTGCCGCTGCAGATCGCCCGGCACTGCCAGGAGACCGGCAGACCCCTCTTTGTGGTGCGCCTGCGCGGGTTCGCCGACGTGGCCATGGAGGCCTTTCCCGGAGAGAGCGTGGGCCTGGCCGAGATTGGCCGCTGCATCCGGGTCCTCAAGACCGCGGGCTGCGCCTCCGTCTGTCTGGCGGGGAACGTCGCCCGGCCGGATTTCGCCGCCCTCAAGCCCGACCTGCGAGGCATGGCCCTGCTGCCCCGCTTGGTGCTGGAGGCGCGAAAGGGCGACGACGCCCTGCTGCGCGCGGTGCTCGACGAGTTCCGCAAGGAAGGCTTCGCCATCGAAGGCGCCCATGAGGCGCGCAGCGACCTCGTGTTGGGCGCCGGCCCCCTCGGGCGTCGTGCGCCGCGTCCTGAAGACCTCGCCGACATCCAGCGCGCCCTGGAGATCGCCCGCCGGATCGGCGAGCTTGATATCGGCCAGGGCGCGGTGGTCTGCGGCGGCCTGGTCCTGGCCGTCGAGGCGCAGGAGGGCACCGACGCCATGCTCCGCCGCGTGGCCGAGGAGGTGGCCCCGGCCCTGAGGGGGCAGGCCGGCCGTCGCCGGGGCGTCCTCGCCAAGGCGCCCAAGCCCATCCAGGAGACCCGGGTCGACCTTCCGACCCTGGGTCCGGCCACCGTGCGCGGCGCCGCCCGGGCCGGCCTTGCGGGTATCGCCGGTGAAGCGGGCCGCACCCTGGTGCTCGAACGCGAGGCCGTCGTCGCCCTGGCGGACGAGCTGGGCCTCTTTGTCGTCGGGGTGGAGGCGCCGTGACCCACAGCGATCCGGTCATCATGCTGGTCGCCGGCGAGCCCTCGGGGGATGACCGGGGCGCAGGCCTCGCCCGGGCCCTGCGGGCGCGCCTGGGCTCGCGCCTGCGGCTTGTCGGGGTAGGCGGACCCCGCATGGCCGAGGCCGGCGTCGACAGCCTCTTCGACATGTCCGAGATCTCGGTCTTCGGTCTGCTGGAGGGGCTGCTGGCCATCCCAAGGGTGCGCCGGCGGGCGGAGGAAACGGCCCGGGCCGTGGTGCGCGAAGGCGCCGACCTGGTGGTGCTGATCGACTCCTGGGGTTTCAGCTGGCTGGCCGCCCGGGCGATCCGGCGTCTCGCGCCCAAGGTCCGCCTTGTGAAGTACGTGGCGCCCCAGGTCTGGGCGACCCGGCCAGGGCGGGCGAAGGCCCTGGCGGGTCTCGTCGATCATCTGCTGGTCATCAACAGCTTCGAGCCGCCCTATTTCGAGGCCTGGGGCCTGCCCACCACCTTTGTCGGTAACCCGGCCCTGCACATGGACTTCAGCTCCTGCGTTCCCGCCGCATTCCGGGCCCGGCACGGGATCGGAGCGCAGGCGCCTGTGCTCCTGGTCCTGCCCGGCAGCCGACCCGGGGAGGTGGATCGCCTCCTCGGCCCCTTCGAGGACGCCATCCGGCGGCTGAAGGCGGACCATCCCGGCCTGCAGGTGGTCCTGCCGGTGGCCGACGCCGTCGCCGACCGGGTCCGCGCCGCGGTGGCCGGCTGGCCCTTCCGGGTCCATGTCGTGGACGGCGAGCAAGAGAAGCGCGAGGCCATGAAGGCCTCTGACCTGGCCCTGGCCTGTTCAGGGACGGTGACCCTGGAGGTGGCGCAGGCGGGCGTTCCCATGGTGGTGGCCTATCGTCTCGGGGCGGTGACCTACTTCGTGGCGAAGTTCCTGATCCGCACCCCCTGGGTCGTCCTTTTCAACATCGCCGCCCGCAGATTCGTGGCGCCGGAGCTGATCCAGGAGGACTGTACCGGGCCGCGCCTGGCCGCCCAGCTCGACCGGCGCCTCCGGGACCCGGCCTTCCGCCGCGCCCAGGTCGCAGCCCAGGACGCTGCCCTCGACAAGATGGGACGCGGCGGCCCCGATCCCTCGGAGACCGCCGCGCGGATTGTTCTGGGCTTGTTGAGCGAAGATCAGCCGCCCGCGGCAGATCTATACCGGCGCGCCGGCGCGCGATTACGTGCCGCTCGACAAGCGCGGCTGATCTTCGTTCAACAGGCCCAGAACAATCCGCGCGGAGGTCTCCGAGGGATCGGGGCCGCCGCGTCCCATTTGGTCCAGCGCCGCGTCCTGAGCCGCAACCTGCGCGCGCCGCAGGTCCGGGTCCCGAAGTCGCCGATCAAGCT
>JBJTFE010000203.1:0-21678 GCA_046093265.1 Phenylobacterium sp.
CCGCCCTACAGCCCCGACCTCAATCCCATCGAGAACGCCTTCGCCAAGCTCAAGGCCTTGCTGAGAAAGGCCGCCGCCCGGTCAATCGACCCGCTCTGGGACGCCATCGCCCGCATCATCCAGACCTACTCACCCCATGAAAGCGCAAATTCCCTCGCCGCCGCAGGATATGATGCAGACTGATCAGAAAATGCTCTAGGGCCTTCCACCGCTTAGCGGTCCCCATCCCCCAACGGCGGAGCATCCAAGCCGCGCCCGGATATCCGCACCGTGTCCGTCCAGCGACGGCACCGTCGGGTCGATCACCGCAGGCTCTTCGCGAAAGCGGATGGGCGTGCCGACGATTTCGTTGCCGTCCGCGTCCTGCGCCAGCATCTCCCGTTCGACCAGCGCCGGATCGTTAAAGGCATCCTTCAGCGTCCGGACCGGTGCCCAGCAAACGTCCTTGTCGGCGAGCCAGGTCTGCCACTCCGCCAATGTCCGGCCCGCGAACGTCTCACGAAGGAAGACTCGCAGCGGCTCCTGCCCCGGCCCCGGCGGCAGCCCTGCGCACCGGACCAGATCCTCGCGGCCGAGCGGTGTCAGCAGGTTGCGAGCGAACTTCACCTCCGCCCCACCCAGCGCGAGCCAGCGTTGGTCGGCGGTGCGGTAGAGGCCGTACATGGCATTGCCGCCCCAGGACCGTTCGTCCTTGACGACGTGGGCCTGCCCGGTCGCGAAGATCCGGCCCGTGACATTCGGGGTCCAGGCCATGACGCTGTCGAACATCGCCACATCCAGATAGTCGCCTTGCCCGGTCTCTCGCTTGCGCAACAGCGCCATCAGGACGCCCGAAAGCGCTGTCAGCGACCCGAGCGCATCGGCCACTGGCATGGCGGGCATGGCGGGCAGACTGTCCTGTCCCTCATTCAATGACACCACGCCTGCCAGCGCCTGGACCGCCACGTCATGTGCAGGGCGATCCCGATAAGGTCCGTCCTGCCCGAAGGCCGAAATCGCGCAGTAGACCACGCCGGGATTGATCGCCCGCACGGTATCGTAGTCGACGCTCAGCCGCATGGCGACGCCGGGCCGGAAGGACTCGACCACGACGTCGGCTTCGGCTGCGAGCGCCATGAAGATGGCATGATCCGCCGGGTCCTTAAGGTTCAGTTGGATGGAGCGCTTGCCGCGATGAGTGTTCCTGAACCAGACGCTCTCACCACCCTTGCGGTAACCGACGTGACGGGTGGGCTCGCCCTCTCCGGCCGGCTCAACCTTGATCACCTCGGCCCCGTGGTCGGCCATCATCAGTGTCAGCATGGGCCCCGGAAGGAACAGGCTGAGGTCGAGGACCTTGACTCCCTCGAGCTTCATTCGCCCAGCACCCTGGCAGTCTGCTCGCCCAGCTTGGGAGCCCGTACGCCCGGCGCACGCTTGCCATCGATCTTTACCGGGCTCGCCAGCATGTGCAGCCCACCGTCGCGGTCAGGGTGCTCAACCACGTCCCGCATACCAACCTCGGCGACGAAGGGGCTGGACAAGGCCTCGGGCACGTCGCGGACCGGTGCGAACGGAACATCGCCGCCGAGCAGACCCAGCCACGCGTCCGTGGTTCGGGTCGAGGTGACCGCATCTACCGCCTCGCTGAGGGCCACCAGATTGGCCCGGCGCGACGGGATGTCGGCGAAGCGTGGGTCGGCCCTCAGGTGCGGCACGCCCGCCAGCTCGCAGAAGCGGTCCCAGAACTTCGGCGTCTGGCACATCAGAAACCCCCAACCGTCCAGGGTCTTCACCAGCTGCGAAGGCGCGATCGAGGGATGGGCACCTCTCGGCAGCCGACCGACGAAGTGGCCCTCGTTCATGGCCCACACGGCCGGATAGCTCAGCTGGTGAAGGGCGACGTCGAACAGGCTGACATCCACGTCACAGCCGACGCCGGTCTCGCGCGCCTTCAGAATGGCGCTGACCGTGGCCATGGCCCACATCGTCCCGGTCATGAAGTCGACCATCGACAGTCCGAACCGTGTCGGCGTAGCGTCGGGCTCTCCGGTCAGGCTCAGGAACCCGGCCTCGGCCTGCATCAGGTAATCATAGCCGGGCCAGGCCTCGCGGCTGTTGCCCCGCCCATAGGCCGAGAGGTGGGCGCAGACGATGGATGGCTTGACGCCCTTTAGCGCCGGATAATCGATGTGCATCTTCGCCGGCTGGTCCCCACGCAGGTTGTTGACGACGGCGTCCGCCGAACGCACCAGCCGCTCGAAGTCAGCCCGGCCCTGCGGCGTCTTGATCTCCAGCGCCACCGAGGACTTTGAGCGCGAGAAAGTCTGGAAGAACAGGCTGTCCTGATCGCCGAGAAAGTAGGGCCCGGTCTGGCGGCTGACATCCCCGCCCATGGAGGGAGCCTCGATCTTGATGACCTCCGCCCCCAGCTCGGCCATCAGCATGGTGCCGTAGGGGCCAGCCCCGTACTGCTCGACCGCGAGGACGCGGACGCCTTCGAGGGGGCGCATCAGATCTTGTTCCTCGCCACCAGCTGCTTGGCGATGATGATACGCTGCATCTCATTGGTGCCCTCACCGATGCACATCAGTGGGGCATCGCGGTACAGGCGTTCGATTACGTATTCCTTGGAGTAGCCGTAACCGCCGTGGATGCGCATCGCCTCGGTAGTGACCTCGACGGCGGTCTCGGAGGCGAAGTACTTCGCCATGCCGGCCTCCATGTCGATGCGACCGCCGGCGTCGAAGGAGCGGGCGGCATCCTCGACCAGCAGCTCGGCCGCGCGCGTGCGGGCGGCCATGTCGCCGAGCTTCAACTGGATGGCCTGATGCTCGGCAATAGGCTTGCCCATGGTCTTGCGGGTCTGGGCGTAGGCGACGCTCTCGCGCAGCGCCCGCTTGGCAATGCCGACCGAGCGGGCGGCGATGTTCACGCGGCCGATCTCCAGCCCGCCGGTCGCCATTGCGAAGCCCTTACCCTCCTCGCCGCCGACGAGGCTCAGCTCGGCACCACAGCGATAGCCGTCGAAGATGAACTCGCCGGAATCGATGCCCTTGTAGCCAAGCTTCTCCAGCTTCTTGCCGTTTGAGATGCGCGGCAGCGGTGCCTTGGTCTCCGGGTCGATCTTGGACACGATCAGCATCGACATGCCCTTGTGGCGCGGCTGGGCCTCCGGGTCGGTCTTCACCAACAGGGCGCAGCAGTGGCCCATGATAGCGTTGGAGATCCAGGTCTTGGTCCCGGTCACGACGTAGTCGGAGCCGTCGCGCGTAGCGACGGTACGGATGGCCTGAAGGTCGGTGCCCGCGTCCGGCTCGGTCAGGGCGAGGCCGCCGCGCATCTCGCCGGTGACAAATCGTGGCAGCCAGTAGTCCTTCTGCTTCCGGGTGCCGAAGCGCTGGACGACGGTGGCCATCATCAGGTGGGAGTTGAAGATGCCCGTCAGGCTCATCCACTCCTCAGCGATACGCATGACTATGCGCGAGTAAGTCGTCGCCGACAGGCCGAGGCCGCCGTACTCTGGATCGATTATGGCTCCGAATAGGCCCAGCTCGGCCATGTCGTCCACCAGATCGGCAGGCCAGATGTCGCCGTGCTCGAGCTCCATGGCGACGGGGCGGACCTTCTTTTCGATCCACTTGTCTATGGCGTCCAGGATGGCGCGTTCGTCAGCGTCGGTGATGATCGGACTATGGGCGTTCATGTCAGTAGTTCCCGGCGCGATCCTCGACCGCGTTGCCGCGCGCCGGGATCAGCATATTGCGCACGAAGGTGCAGACTCTCACCCCGTCCTGGTTCAGGCCGATGGTGCGGATGGTAACGATGCCCTGGCCGGGCCGCGACTTGCTCTCGCGTTTGGCCAGGACCTCGCTCTCGCCATAGACGGTGTCGCCGGCGAAGACTGGGGCTGTGAACTTGACCTCGTCCATGCCCAGGTTGGCGATGGCCTTTTGGCTGCAGTCCGTCACACTCATGCCGATCAGCAGCGCCAGGGTGTAGGGGCTGACCACGATGTTCCGCTTGAACTCCGAGGACTTGGCGAACTCGGCGTCGAAGTGCATCGGGTGGGTGTTCATGGTCATGAGCGTGAACAGGTGATTGTCGTACTCCGTCACCGTCTTGCCGGGGCGGTGTTCATAGACGTCACCGACGACGAAATCCTCGAAATAGCGACCGAAGGTCTCCCGATAGCGTTGGGGGCCGACTTCCTTGAACTGCTGCACCATTCAGGCACCTCCGACGTGTTCGAGCGCGCGCATCGCGGCGCGGATCAGGGGTTTTTCGATCAGCTTGCCGTCCAGCAGGGCTGCGCCGCCGCCGGCCGCCTCGAAGGCCTCCAGTAGCCGGCGTGCACGGGCGATTTCGGCCTCGGTCGGTGTGAAGACGGCGTGGACGGGGCCGATCTGGGAGGGGTGGATGCAGGCGCGGCCGGTGAAGCCCATGGCCTTGATCCGGCGCGTCGAGGACGAGAGGTCCAGCTCGTCGGCGATGTCGAGGTGGGGCACGTCCAGGAGCTCGACGCCCGCCCGCGCGCAGGCGGCGACGAGTACGCTCCGCGCATGGAACAGCGGCTCCCACTCCATGGTGCAGCCCAGGTCGGCGGCATAGTCTGCCCCGCCGAACAGGACGCCGGCGACGCCCGGCGCAGCGGCGATCTCCCAGGCGGCGTGCAGACCACCGGCGCTCTCCACGATGGGCCAGAGGGGGGCGTCGGTCGCGGCCCGTACGGCGGCGACATCGGCGGCAGAGGCCGCCTTGGGGATCATGACGAAGACCGGCGTTACGGCCGCGAGCGCGTCCAGGTCCGCCTCGCTCTCAGCCGTGCCAACCGCGTTGACCCGCAGCCCGAACAGGCCACCCAGGGCCGCGACTGCCGCCTCGCGCGCCGCGTCCTTGTCGTCAGGCGGCACGGCGTCTTCCAGATCGATGCAGACGGCGTCGGCCCCCGCCCTGGCCGCCTTGTCGAAGCGGTGGGGTCGCGAACCGGGCACGAACAGGAGAGAGCGATAGGCCATGACGCCTCGGATCAAATGTCCGGACATTTTGTCCGAGCCAGGCGCGAAGGTCAATCCATCCCGACCGCCATGCCTCTTTGAACGGCTGGGCGTCTGGCTACCTCGTCATGCCAACGCCTGAGCGACGGGTAGCCGTCCAGCCAGCCGTCCAGCCGCTTCGCCGAGGTAGCAACGACCGGGAACAACAGGCAATCGACGACGCTGAAAGTCGGGCCGCAAACCCACGCCCGCTCCGCCAGAAGCGCCTCGAACACGTCGAGCGAGCGGCGCGCGCCACTGGTCATAGTCTCGATGAGCCAGAGGTCGGGCTTGGGAGCCAGGTGAGTGGCGAAGAACTGCATGGCGAAGGGCATGGCGACAGAGGATGAGATGGCGGCGGCCCACATCATCTGCTCGGCGCGCGCAGCCGGGTCGTCGGAGATCAAGCCGTTCGCGCCCTTCTCGGCCGCGTACCAGGCGATGGCGAGCGTCTCGGCCAGCACCAAGGGTCGCCCGCCCGGTCCATCCGGATCCCGCATCACCGGGGCCTTGCCGAAGGGGTTCAGCGCGAGAAACTCCGGCGTCCGGTGCTCGCCCTTGGTCAGGTCGACCATGGTCGCGCGCCAGGCCAGCCCGGCCTCGTCCAGCGCGATGTGGACCTTCTGACCGTTCGCCGTCGGGACCGACCAGAGGTCAATCATGCGACGGGCGGCGGAACAGCGGCGGCGAAGGCTTCGGCGATCCTTGCGCGGCTGGTGATCCAGACCCCAGGCTTCCCCGCGACGTGCTCCAGGAAACCGCGGAACGCGCCGATCCGACCGGGCCGGCCAATGATCCTCAGGTGGAGCCCCAGGCTCATCATCCTAGTCCCGCCGTCCATGGCCTCGGCGTGCATCTGATCGAAGGTGTCGGTGGCGTACTGTAGCCAGTCCCGCGCCGTCAGAGCCGGGGCCAGCCAGAACTTCATGTCATTGGAGTCAAGCGCATAGGGCAGGATGACGATGGGTTTAGCGCCCTCTGAAGTCTCGACCACGTTCCAGAAGGGAAAGTCGTCGGAATAGTCGTCCATGTGATAGGTGAACCCCTCCTCGACCAGCAATCGCCGGGTCGCCTCGGTGTGCAGATAGCGGCTGAGCCACCCGGTCGGACGCTTGCCGATCGTGCGCTCGATGGACTGCCAGCCCTTCCGGATGAAGTCGCGCTCCTTCTCCTCGTCCATCCAGAACTGGTGCGCCCAGCGCCAGCCGTGGCAGCAAACCTCGTCGCCCCGATCGGCGATCCTGGCCGCAAGCTCCGGAGCTCGCTCCAGCGCCAGAGCTGCCGCCGTCCAGGTCGCCTCGATCCTGTAGTCGTCCAGCAGCTTCAGGATGCGTGGTGCCCCCGCCTTTATGCCGTACTGATAGTTAGACTCGTTTCCGTGCATCCGCATCGGCCGCTTGGGCACGGCCGACAACTCATCAACGGGCTCGGGCCCCTTGTCGCCGTCGCGGATATTCTGCTCCGCTCCCTCCTCGACATTGACGACAATGGACAGGGCCAGGCGATGGCCACCGGGCCAGATAAAGTCGGACGGTGCGGGCATCGAAAACTCTTGCGGCGGATCTCTTGATCGATTGATACAACTTTTTGCGCTTTCGGGGGAAGGTCACGCGATGATCATCGGCGACATCGGTGTCCTGCGCTGGCTGCATATCTTGGCCATGGTCTACTGGCTGGGGGTGATCCTCCCTCGTTTCAGTGGACACCCATGCTCGCTTTTCGGAGCTGGAGAGGAGTGTCTGATGAGCGTGAAGCGCCGTGTGTTTCCGGAGTCGTTCAAGCGCGAGGCGGTTGACCGGGTGGTCTCCAGCGGCCTGTCGGCGGGCAAGGTGGCAGCCGAGCTGGGTCTGCACGAGACGGTTCTTCGACGATGGATGATGCAGTACGGGACGCAGGCGACGGGGACGCCGCGGCGCTCCGGTACACAGGCGGTGGCCCCGTCGCCTTCTGATCTGGCCGCCGAGAACGCCCGGCTCAAGCGCGAGAACGATCAGCTTCGGATGGAGCGCGACATCCTAAAAAAGCCGCGCTCATCTTCGGAGCGGCCTCCCGGTGAAGTTCGGGTTCGTCGATGAGCATCGCAAGGTCTGGCCGGTTCGGGTGATGTGCAAGACCCTGGGGTTGTCGGCCAACGGCTACTACGCCTGGCGGGGCAGGCCAGAGAGCCGGCGCGCGGCGGCCAACCGGGCGCTGCTCGACGACATCCGCCGGATCCACGCCGACTGCAGCGGGACCTATGGCTCGCCCAGGGTCCATGCCGGGCTGCGCGGCCACTGCCACCACAACGCAGGGCGTGGACGATCCCGCTCAGCACCCGACGATCATCCACCCGCTTCTTGCCGCGCACGTCGGTCGGCGCCAACGGCTCGATCCGAGCCCACTGCGCATCCGAAAACCAAAAGAAATCAGACATCCAACGCCTCCAGCCTCGGAGGCAGTGAATCATGCGCCGGCCAACAGCGGAATCCTGTTATTGGGTCCGGACCCTAGCCTATGTCTACTGGATGGGCATTCCGTCGGCGGCGTTCCTCGGGGCCGTCAACCCGTTCTGACGTTTCAGTGGGGCTCTTCGCCTCCGGAGACGTTCAGGCTTTCGGCAGTGATGTATCTGGCCGCGTCCGAGCATAGGAAGGCGACAGCGTCAGCTGTGTCCTGCGGCAGGCCCGGGCGGCGCATGGGAATGCGATTGGCCATCGCCTGCAGGTAGTCGTCGACCGAGGCAGCCCCCACGACCTTGGAGAAGTACTCGTTTTGCCAGGCCCCCAGACCCGTAGTGACGTGGTTGGGGCAGACGTTGTTCAGCGTGATCCCGTGCGGGCCCAGTTCAATCGCTGCCGACCGCGTCAGACCGACGAGGCCGTGCTTGGACGCGGTATAGGCCTGGGCGTGGGGAAAGCCGGACTTGGCGGCCTGGGAGGCGATATTGACGATCCGTCCACCGCGGCCCTGTCTGATCATCACCTCCGCAGCCGCCTGGATGCCGTAGAAGCAGCCAGACAGATTGACGTCGATCACGGCGCGCCAGTCGTCGGGCGTCACATCCATCAGGGGCTTCATGATATAACCGATGCCGGCGTTATTGACCCAGATGTCGAGCCCGCCGTGCGTCTTGACCGCATGGGCCGCGAGAGCCCGCACCTGGTCCGGATCGCGCACGTCGCAAACACAGGTCGAGGCACCCGGCAATTCGGCTGCGATCGCCGCCATCTCTCCCGTCGCGCCGATCATACCGCCTGGCGTGGCTGCATCCCGCGAAGCGCCGATGTCAGAGATGACGACCCGCGCGCCATGCGTCGCCAACGTCTTCGCGATCGCCTCGCCCAGACCCTTGCGCCGGCCTGATCCGGTGACGACCGCGACCTTGCCATCGAAGCACCCCATTAGAGACTCTTGGTCACGAGGAAGGTCACGTCGACCATCGACTGGAACTCCCCTGCGATCTTCTGCGCCTGCGGAGTGGAAACCTCGGCGAAGAATTGATCCATGTCACGGACATCAATGGTCTCGATGTAGCCGTATGGCGGGGTGGCATCGGAGCCGAGCAAACCTTCGACCTTGTGGACCTGAAAGTCGTCGACCGACGCCATGGCCCTGACCGCAGGAATGTCGGTCGCCTTGGCCCACGCTTCATAGGCCGCCGGATCCTGGCCGGGCTTCAGGTTGAAAAGAGCTAAGATACGGGTGGCGGCCATGTGCGTCATCCTGGAAGCTGAAGGAACCCTCGACGGGCAAATGATATAATCCTATATCATTTGTACGCTGCAAGCCCGGAGGTCGATCATGGATGGTTCGCCCGATGTGAATAACGCTGGCCCGGCCCAGTCCTACTCGGGTCCGCCAGACTATCGCGTGGTCGGTCGCCACGGCGTGTTTCCTGACACCAGCCACGACGAGATCGCACGATTTAACTTCCTGGCCCACATGAACCGGCACCTCTCGACCAGGGTCATGCCGGCGGTGAAAACGGCATGGGAGCGCCGCGCCGGTCCGGCGTTCGAGGCCCGCGAAGGCCGCACCCCGAAGGACCGCCACGAGGTGCGCAAGGCTTTGCTGCAAGATCCCTACTACCAGGCCTGGTCTGCCTTGCGCCGCGCGACCATGGAACAACGTCAACAGGCCGGCCGCTGGATCGCGCTGCGGCAGGCCGAAGCCCTGTCGGCCAAGGTCGATGCCCTGACCAGGTCGGGCGACCGGCTGGAGCTGAACCCCGCCCTGCCGATTCCGCGCTATGTCTCGGCTGTGGATCATCACTGCATGCCGGGCAGCTATCACCTCGAGGTCTTTCCTGGTGACGTTTCCGGGGCGGCCAACTACGACAGCGGCATCTTCGCCACCACGGGCGGTGCGCTGGGCCGATTCTCCGACGGTGGCGGCCATGCTGTGGTCAAGTGGATCAGAAAGACCCTGCCAGACTTCCGGCCGCGTCGCATCCTCGACATCGGCGCGAACCTCGGCCAGAATGTTCTGCCGATTGCGGAGGCCTTTCCCGAGGCCGAGGTGATCGCCCTGGATGTCGGTGCGCCCATGCTGCGCTACGGAGCGGCGCGGGCGAGGTCGCTGGGCGTCGAGAACGTGCGCTTCGTTCAGGGCGATGGATCGGACCTGCCGCGCTGGGCCGACGGCTCGTTCGATTGGGTACAGACGACCATGACCCTGCACGAGCTGTCCCTGACATCGATGAAGGCCATCTTCGCAGAAACCTTCCGCGTCCTGTCGCCCGACGGCATCGTGCTCCACGTTGAACAGCCCCAGTACGCTGCTGACATGCCCCTGTTCGAACAGGCCATGCGCGACTGGGACGCCTTCTACAACAACGAGCCCTTCTGGAGCACGATGCACAGCCTGGACATCGACGGCTTCCTTATCGAGGCGGGCTTCCGGAGCGATCGACTGATCCACGGCGGCGTCACGGCCGTGGTCGACAAGGATGTCTTCCCCGACGCGGCCGAAGATGAGGGCGAGGACTATGGCCGCAAGGCCGCATGGCATGTGATCGGGGCTCGAAAATGAGTATCGATCTTGCGCTGGCCCTGTCGTCCGCCAAGCCGGCGGGCAAACGACCCTACTTCATGGACCGCGAGGTTGAGCGGGTCCTCAACATCCTGATGTCGACGGTACAGGAACTGGCCGTCACGCGCGAGAGGCTGGACACTCTGGAACGGCTACTGGAGGCCAAGGGCATGGTCGCCCGGTCCGAGATCGAGCGCTTTGGGCCAAACAAGGACGAGGCCGCCGAGCGGGGCTTGTGGATGCAGGAGTACCTCAACCGGGTGCTTCGCACCCTGCAACAGGAAGCGGAAGCGATGCAGACCACGGACGACCTGGCCTCGGAAGAGGTCGCGCTTGAAGTGTCCCGGGCCGACGCCTGAGATGCCGATCTCCAGCCTCATCCGCTCGGCCGTGTTCTGCTCGGACCTGGATCGATCCACCGCCTTCTACCGTGCGCTGGGTCTGAACGCCGTCTACTTCGAGGGTGACCTCGACCCGGAGTCCTCTCAGGGCGCGCTTCATGTCCCGGCGGTATCGACCCTGCGCTGTCGAATCCTCAAGCGCAGCGCGGACGCAGCCAACTTCGGCATGGTCGGCCTGTTCGAGCTGACGCCGCTGCCGGAGCCCCTGCCCGTGCCCAACGGGCCGGCGCGCCTCGGCGAGACGGCGCTGGTCTTCTACGCCCAGCCCTTCATGGAGGTGCTGATCGCGGCGCGACGGGCCGGCGCCACCTGGTCGCCAGAGCCGATCACCTTCACCATGCCGCATCGCAGCCAGATGGAGGTCTGCCTTCGCGATCCCGACGGAGTGCTTGTCAATCTCATCGACCGCGACCCTGCCGAGCAGGTCCGGACAACCCCGGTCAGGTGACGGCCATCCCTCTCCCACCAGGAGAGGGAGACCTGTTCCCTCACTGGGCCGCGGCACGTTCCGCGTCGAAGACTTTCCGGAAATACGTCCAGCTGGTCTCGTTCGGCCGCGCATCATTCAGCGGGGGCGGGGTGACATAGTCCGGGTAGTTCTTCGCGATCTCGTCCCTCAGAACCTGGGGCAGACCGTCGATGCCATTCACCATGGTCTGGCCGACCGCGTTAAACACCAGCCCGCCCGGCCGACCGCCCATCCGCATCCAAGGCAGCCAAGGCGAGAGCCGCACCCAGGCAATCGAAGCGTCGGCGCGGGAGCGCGAGGCGTCAAGGAGGTCGTTTTCCCGCACCGAGAAGTCGAAGATCTCCATGGCGTGGTAATGGTTGCCGACATACTCCTGATAGTCGCCGCCCAGCGGGTTCACGTAAAACAGCGGTGCCTCGAACGGCAGGAAAACCCAGCCTTGGTTGACTCGGCCCGAAAACCGTAACGGGGACCCGTCCGCTGTCTGCTCATAGGTCGGGCGCGAGTTCACCGGATCGTTGGCGACGTGTACCACGTCGACCACCTGGTCGGTCTCAGGATTGGTCCAGGTCCGAAGGATCTCGTTGGTACGGGGGTCGAGATAGATCATGAGTTCGCGCGACACGAGACGATAGCCGGTCCCGCGTTTGGAGTCCGTCACCGTGCCACACTGGCGCACGTTCATCCCTTCAACATTGAAGACGTGACGGTCTGGCACGCCCGGCGCACGGGCGTAGACCCGACCGGACCAGTGATAGACCACCGACTCGCCGTCCACGGTCGAGCACTGGATCTTGCGGTTCGCCGCGATCGCGCCTGCCGGCGTCGACAGATCGATCGTTCGCGCCGATGGCGGCATCGCCATGGCGGCCAACACGGACGAGGCCATCAGAATAAGCCTCATCTCTTTTCCTCCGGTGAGCTCAGATGATTCATGGGACCTCGACGGCCCATACGCGGCAGTCGGCGACGTCCTGGCGGAGCTTCTTCACTTCTGCGTACTCGGGGCTGTCCCAGAAGGCGCGCAAAGTCGCCATGTCCGGCCACTCGGAGATGACCGCCGACGATCCGTCGCCCCAGTCACCCTCCAGCAGCCGCACCCCTGGCCCGCGCAGCAGATAGCGCCCGCCGTGCTGTTCGATCAGGGCCGCGGCTGCCTTGCCGTAGCCACCGAGGAAAGCCTCCCGGTCCGCGATCTTTGCCAGCACGATCATGTATGCCGCCACGTCAGCCCCCTTGCTATGACCACACTAGCGCGCTCATAAGATGTCAACCTATACCATTTCGTCAATTGACAAGAACCAGGCCTCATGGAACTGCTCCGCGCCGCCACCTTGACCGTTGCCGATCCGGAAGCGACGGCGGCTCGTTATGTCGAGTGGCTCGACTATTCGATTGTCGAGCGCGGCCCGGTCTCCGTCGATCTGGCTGCCGCATGGGGATGTCCGGCGTCGGCTGGCCGCGCGTCGGTAATCTGCCGTCCGGCGTCGGCTGCGGAGGTCTTCCTTCGCTTCATCGAGGGCGCGAAGCCTGCTGACTACAAGCCCCTGCGCACCTTCGGTTGGGCGGCCATCGAGATCTGCACTCAGGACACCCACGCCGTAAACGCGCGCATGGAGGGCTCGCCCTTCGAGATCATCGGCCCGCCCAAGGAGCTTGACGGGCTGCCCGCTATCTTCCCCATGCAGGTGAAGGGTCCGGATCAGGAAATCGTCTACCTGACCCAGATTCGGGAAAATCTGCCGGCCTACGACCTGCCCCGTGCTGCCAGTCCGATCGACAAGCTGTTCATCATTGTGCTGGCCTGTTCGGACCTTCAGGCCTCGCTGGACTGGTTCGAGACCGAGCTGAAGCTGTCAGCTGGCCGTTCGATGGACCTAGTCTACACCATGATCAACGCAGCCTTCGACCTACCACCGGACACGAAACACGCCCTCGCCACCATGGTGCACGGGCGCGACTGCTTCCTGGAGTTGGATCAGTATCCGGACGAAACGACCGCCCGCCCGACGGAACCCGGGGCCCTGCCCCCCGGCATCGCCATCACCACCTTCCGCCACCCGGACTTCGACGCCCTGAAGGGCTGGATCAGCCCGCCGGTTTTCCGCAACGGCGCCGTCTATGGCGGCAGGCGCGCGGGTACGCTTCGCGGGCCCGACGGCACCCTTGTCGAGGTCGTCGAGGCGGCATGACCAACACCGCTTGCGAAGTCGTCCTGGCCCGCCCTGTCACAGCCGTCCCGGTCGCCGCAGACTTCACCGTACTGACTCGTTACCGTCGACAGCCCGAGGGCGAGGGGTGGCTGAAGGTGCGGCCGCTGTTCCTGTCTCTCGACCCCTACATCGGTGCCCGCATCCGGGGTCGTCACATGGGCGAGGCCGCCCCTGCCCCCGGCGAGCCCCTGCCCGGCTTCTGCGTTGCCGAGGTCGAGGAGAGCCGTGACCCCGCCTTCGCGCCGGGCGACCGCGTCGTCACCGAGGCCGGCTGGACCGACCTCGTCTGGGTCCGATCCGGGACCGCACGCAAGGTCTCATCTGATATCGCCGCGTCCCTGCATCTCAGCGTGCTCGGCATGCCCGGCCTGACCGCCTGGGCCGGTATGACCCAGCTGGCAAAGACCGGCGCTGACGATCTCCTGACCGTCAACGCGGCGGCCGGAACGGTCGGCGGCGTCGCCGGCCAGATCACAAGAAACCTCGGCGGCCGCGCCATCGGTATCGCGAGCGGATCGGAAAAGTGCGGGCTCGTCGTTGATCGCTATGGCTTCGAGGCCTGCATCGACTACCGTACCGAGGACTGGGAAATGCAGCTGGCCTCCGCGGTCGCTCCGGGATCGACCATCCATTTCGAGAACGTCGGCGCGAGCCAACTCGCCGTAGGCATCCGAAACCTGAACCTCTATGGCCGCATCGTCCTGTGCGGGCTGGCCGAGCATTATCATGCTGACGCCGGCCCGGCTGTCACCGCCATTGGTCCCCTCCTGGGCAAGCGGGCCGCCGTCTTTGGTCTGGTCGTCTACGATTTCTATCCCCGCTGGTCGGAGTGGACAGCTCTGGCCGAGCCCTGGGTCAAGGCGGGTCGCCTGACCATCGCCGAGGACATAGGGCAAGGCCTTGACAGCGCAGGCGCCCAGCTCGAACGGCTTTTACGCGGCGAGAACGTCGGCAAGACCCTGGTCCGGGTAGCGTGATCCGCCCCCGCGGCGAGCGCGGCTTCGTCACGGTCGACGGCCGTCGCGTCCTGATCCGTCGTTACGGACGCGGCCCTGCGGTCTTTGTGATCCACGGCTCGCCCCAGTCCTCGCGCGCCGTCGAGGCCGTGTGTCAGACCCTCGCCGTACGAGGCCTATCCGCCATCGCCCCAGACACACCGGGGGCCGGAGCTTCGGATCCCCTGCCCCTTGCAGACCCCGACAGCGCCGACTTCGCCGCCGCCCTGCACCGCCTGACCAGGACGCTGGGCCTTTCCCGTGTTGGCCTTTACGGCTTCCACACCGGGGCCGCGACCGCCGCAACTTTTGCGGCCCTGTTCCCTCAGAATACCGCCGCTCTTGTCTGTGACGGCCTGCCCGCGTGGACCGAAACCGAACGCACCCGCTTTCTTGCGGACTATCTGACGCCGTTCGAACCCAGGTGGGACGGCTCCCACATGGCCTGGCTGTGGGCGCGGATGGAGGCCCAGACCGTCTTCTTCCCCTGGCACTCGACCGCCCCTGAGGAGCGCATGTCGATGGCCGTCTCCAGCCCGGAGCAAATCCACGCCAACGCTATGGACCTCCTGGCCACGGGCGATGGCTATCGCCCGGTCTATCGCGCCGCCTTTACGTTCCGGGCCGAGGCCGTTGTTGATCGCCTGCCGTCCACCGCCCTCGTCGCATGCGCCGCCTCCGACGTCCTCGCTGCCCACCTTGACCGCCCGGCACTCGCTGGTCGTGGTCTGATCCTGCCGGACATGCCGAACCTTCACGCCGCCGCCGCCGACCACCTCGCAGCCCATCCTGGTGAGCCGGCTCCCGATCACCTTGCGGGCGGTTTCCTTGCGATCGGCGACGACCGCCTCGCGATCCACCGCCTCTCGGAAGGGCCCGGCTGCCCGCTCGTGATGCTCCACGACGCCGGCGGTTCAGCCGCAGATCTGACAGCGCCGACCGACCGCCCCGTCATCGCGCTGGATCTCCCTGGCCACGGACTTTCCGCAGAGGGCTGGCACGGTCCCGTTGACTGGCCCTGGACCGTCCACACCGCGCTGAACGCCTTGAACCTCTCTGACGCCGAGGTCTCCGGCGTGGGCGCTGGCTCTGTGCTCGCGTCGGCCCTGTCCGGCGCGGAGCCCATGCCCTGCCGTGTCCTCGGCGTCCCAAATCCCCCGCCAAAACTGTCGCCCGAATGGGACGGCGCTCACCTGATCCGCGCCTTCCGCATCGCCTCATGGGAGCAGCTGTTCGATCCCTGGTACCGCCGCGACCCTGCTCATCGCATCCACCGTCCGTCAGACCTCCGCGCCGCCCATGCCCGCACCGTGAGTCTGCTCCTAGCCCAAGAAAGATGGTCCGATCTGGAGACATGGGCGGCTCAGAACGCGCCCTGACGGCGACATGACCGGTATTGAAGTCTCGAAGCAAAGGGTTGCCTGATGTCGAAGTCGGGCGGCTCAATCCGGACGACGAGGTGGGCCCAGCGGACAGTGTCCTTCAGCGGGTCTCAGGCCGCCGGGTCCGTCGTTCGCTCTGCTGCAGCCAGGCTCTCGGTCCGATCCCCACCGAAATTGCGGTACTTGCCCATCAAGAGCAGAAGCGCCGCCCCCGCAACCAGCCCCACGGCCGAGTGCAGCAGGATCTTCTCATAGCTGCCGGTCTGATCGAAGTACCGACCGAAGATCACCGGCCCGATGCCGGCTCCCAGCGCGAAGAAGCCGTACAGCGCGCCATAGATGCCGCCATAGCTCTTCAGCCCGAAGTAGCGCGCCACCATGAAGGCCATCAGATCGAATTCCACACCCGCCGCGAACCCGATCAGTACGATTGACAGGCCCGCGACAAGCGGATCGGTTGTTCCGGCAGCCAGGAGCCAACAGGCCACGGCGGGTGCGCTCAGCAGCACAAAGGCCACACCCGGTGCCCAGAAGCGGTCGATCAGCCAGCCACCCAAGAGCCGACCCCCGATCACCGACAGACCGATGAGCGAGGCGAGCGACACAATATCCCCGGCTTCGAAGCCATTGGAGCGCAAGATGTTCTCGATGTTCGGGATCGGTCCCCCGACCGCGAAGCTGATCGGCACGAAAGCGACCGCCAGGATCCAGAAACGCCAGTCACGCAGAGCCTCGCCGAAGCTCTTGCCCGGCGTCACGGCCTTGCGCTCCGCATCCGCTGCGCGCCGCTCGGCCGCCGTGACGGTCCTGCCGCCCACGTCGTGGAAGAAGATGAAGGCGATCGGCAGAGCGATCAGAATCGGCAGGACCGCCACACCAAGGTAGGCGATCCGCCAGCCGAACTCTTCCACCAGCCAGGCCGTGTAGGGCTTGCAGACGAAGCCAAACAGGCCGGTGCCCACCAGTGACAGTCCGAGCGCCAACCCCTTGTGCACCTCGAACCGGTTGTTCACCGCCCGCGTCCAGGTCACCGGCAGAGTGCCCGCGCCAACTAGCGCCATGACGCCCCAGGTCACGTAGAAGAGCATGATGTTACCGTTGCTCGCCGCGAACCCCGCGAAGGCCAGGCCGAACAGCAGCAGCGACCACAGAGCCACCGTCCGCACCCCGATCCGGTCCGCCAGCAGCCCGACCAGCGGGCTCGCCAACAGCACGGCGAACGTCATGATCGGTAGCCCACCCAGGATCTCGGCGAAGCCCCAGCCAAACTCTCTGGCCAGCTCCGGGGCCAGGATGCCAATAGTGTAAAACGGCAGCGGCGACAGACCGAGCCCGATGCCAAGCATGGCGGACACCACGACGGGCCAGCCCAGGTTGAACTCACCATATCCAGCCTTCGCCCCAGACTGTGCTTGCATGCCGGTCCCGATCGGTAGGTATAAGACTATACCATTTTGCCGATGGATTCCCGACCGATGCAAGAGCCGACCGCCGCGACGCCGTCCGACGCCCCACCCTGTGTCGCGAGGGACGAGACTGGGCTGTTCCTGGTTGTCTGTAAGGACAGCCCGATCGGCTCTGATCGTCGGGTCGAGCACCTGGAGGGCCACCTCGCCCACGTTGAGGCGAACTGGCGTCTCTACGTTGTGGCCGGCCCCATGCGGCGACCCGGCGAGACCGCGTTTTGCGGTTCCTGCTTCCTCGTTCGCGCGAAGGATGCCGAGGAGGCCTGTAGCGTCATGCGCGGTGACCCCTACATAACCCCCGGCCTCTTCGTCGACATCGAACTTACCGAGATTACACCGTCGATCGGCCTGTGGGTCGGCGGAAAAGTCTGGGCCGACGCAGCCGCGATCGCCCATCGGGCAAAGGGCGGCTGAGAGAGCTTCTTCAACCGAAACTGATTGCCGGTCCCCAACCGGATACCTGGGGTCGCCGGCATGGCCAGCCCCACCAAACCTTTCCTTTGCCTCAACGGCTGGCCAGAGATGATCCGGACGGCGGTGATGATGTACGTACACTTTCCCCTACGCAGCGGCACGTGAACGAGCTGCTGCTCGGGGTCTGCAGGCGTGCAGGCACCTCAGGCCTGGGTTTTCGCTTTCGCGTCAAAGCTAGAAGCCGATGACCTTGTAGGACAGCTCCACGCCCCACCGGTACGGCCTGTCGTTACCGAACACCACCGCCGGCTTCACGAGAATGAAGTGATTGCCGCCGAAGGGCGACTTGCCGAGGTTGCGGCCCAAGGTGACGGCCAGACTCGCGAACAGGTCGTGGTTGTTCCAGTTGTAGTTGATGTTCGGGTCGAAGGTGACGAGGTTGCGCGGGTCGGCCATCTTCGGTACGTAGTAGAAGTCGGTGGTGGTCAGGTTGACCCGGGGCGCGTCTCCCATCCCCCACAGGCCGACGCTGTGCACGAGAGCAGGGGCAAAGATCGCCCCGTCCTTCAGGAAGACCGCCCTGATGTAGGTGCCTTTGAGGACGTTCTGGTTGCCGCCGAGTTCGGGGCGGGTCGCGGTGTCGAAGATCATCTCGGCCTGCACGACGTTGCCACCTTCTTTGGTGATGCCGAATACCTTTCCCAACTGGACCGACACGTCGCCCAGGCCGGGGCTCGTGTTGCCCAGCACGTCCACCCGCGACACAGGCAGCTTGAAGACCGCGCTCGACCCTTCTCCCAGAGGGTGCGTGTACAAGAACCTCAGGACGTCGCTGTTGAACCCGCGGTTCAGGTCGAGGTGTTCGTACCTCAGCACCACCGTTCGGCTGACGCGGGTCGGGTCGGTGCCGTTGTCGTCGGGACGGTGCTCGGCGCCGGGTTGCGCCGGGTCTGCGGCCGCGAGGAGCTGGGACGGGCTCAGGGCGGTGAGGGCGAGGGCGAGCAGTGCGGCTGGAATCTTCATTGGTGCGGACCTGATGGAGGGGTGGGTGGTCGAATCTCGGATCGGTGGTGCGTCTGGCTGCGACGTCCGCCACGCGCTTCCGAAGGTATGCCGGTGCAGATCCCGATGGATAGAACCAGTGCGCCGGCCAGCGCCGGCAGACGGCGCATGCCGAGAGCCTCAAATGACATTCTTCGCTTCTCCTGCTGCGCGGGAACGCTATCGGATGGACCTCAGTTCTTCCCGCCCGCCGAAGACGTCATCTTCTCCATCACGTCCCCGAGGCCGAAGGTGCCCGGTTTCGCTCGCGGCGGGAATTCGCGGAAGCTCGTCATCCAGTTCGTTACGTATTCTGCGGCTGGTGCAAATAGATAAGTTTTGCTCGCAGACCAGTCGGTATAGCTGAAGGCTTCATCCGAAGCCCTTTCAAAGGGGTCGCTTCTCAGATTGGCCAAGATAGGGAGACGCAGTTCTTCCAATGCCGTTTCCCAAACTTTCATCCCCTTTGAGTTTTGCCTCAGATAGGTGATCTTCATGTCCCCGTATCTCAGGGCTGCCATGTCTCCACTATCGGTCCAATACAGGAACTCTTGTCGAGGCGATTTGGTCGTTTCGCCCTTCAACAGGGGGAGCAGGTTGTAACCATCAAGGTGCGCTTTGTAGGTCTTGCTCCCGATCTCCCTGCCTTTGAGTAGGTCTTGCTTTAAGGAGGTATCTCCCAGAGCAGCCATGATCGTGGGCAGAACATCTTGATGGGATCCAATCTCATTGATGACCGTTCCCGGCTTGATCGTTCCAGGCCACCGAATCAACGCCGGCACCCTTACCCCACCTTCCCACTGGGTGTTTTTCTCACCCCTGAATATGGTCGCGCCACCATCCGGCCAAGCGTTTACATGTGGGCCGTTGTCCGACGTATAGATGACAATCGTGTTTTCGCTGATGCCCAGTTGGTCTAGTTTGTCGAGCACTTGGCCGACGTGCCGATCGTGTTCGTACATTCCGTCTGCATAGAGGCCGTATCCGGTCTTACCCTCGAAGTCCTTGCGCAAATGCGTAACGGCGTGCATGCGTGAAGGATTGAAGTACAGGAAGAAGGGCTTCTTGTCCTTGACTTGCCTTTCCATCCATTTCAGTGACATGCCCGTAATTTCATCGTCGACTGTTTCCATGCGCTTCTTGGTCAAAGGACCCGCATCTTCAATCTTCTGCTTTCCAACTTTGCCGAATCTTGGATCGCTTATGGTTGCGTCATCGGAATCGGTTGCATACGAATGCACCATATTGCGAGGCCCGTACTTCGCCTGGAAAGCAGGATCCTTGGGATAGTCCGGGCGTTCAGGCTCCTCCATGCCACTCAAGGCATAGAGAAAGCCAAAGAACTCATCGAATCCATTGACGGTAGGCAAATGCTCGTTTCTATCGCCCAGGTGGTTCTTGCCGAATTGTCCCGTTGCGTACCCCTGGGCTTTCAGCATGGTGGCCAACGTCGGGTCGTCCTGGTTCATTCCCAACGGGGCGCCTGGCAAGCCCACTTTCAATAAACCGGTACGAATCGGAGCCTGTCCTGTGATCAGCGCGGCACGACCGGCCGTGCAACTCTGTTCTCCGTACCAATCCGTGAACACAGCACCTTCCTGGGCAATGCGGTCGAGATTAGGCGTCCTGTAGCCCATCATGCCCATGTTGTAACGGCTGATATTGAATGGACCAACATCATCACTCATGATGATGACCACATTGGGTTTCTTAGTCGCTGCGCTGCTCCGAGCGCTCGCTGTACCGGAAATACAAATCGCGATGGTCGCGCAAAGTACCGCGAGAAACTTCATCAATTGCATCGTTGACCCCTTTCGTCGGACTTTTCGTTTTCGTCGAACTTTTCGTCTGGGTGATGTCGTCGGAATGCGCAGATCCCGTCGGATAGGAATGTACCATCGAGCGCGCCGGCTGAATAGAGTGTCTCCGCGTCGAATCCTTTGTCGCGCTGGGACTTCTCGTCGGCCGCCGTCTTCATGTTGTAGAAGGCGTTGATCGTCGAGCCGTAGGTCTCGCGGTTGTTGGTTGCCATGGCCATCAGCGGATAGCCCCGGCGATACACCAACTGCAGCGTCTCAATGGTTTCCTTGCCGCTCATCGCGCCGCCGGGCGGCTTGGGCTGGACAACCGCTGAAATGGCTTTGAGTGTGCGCATGCCGCACAGAGCGGCGAGAAGTATTGTTTTCATGACATGGTATCGAGCAGTATTGGCGGGATGCGCGATTGCCTCCTGATTGAAAATCCTTAATTTGGCAGAGCGAGTCCAATGTCCTTCATTGGATACTTTCTAAAAGTGGCGGCATGGGCGCCAATGAGCCCGAGAGCGGCCGGCGAGCCCCATTCAAAGTAGCGGTGGCCGCTGCTGCGTTGCTCCTTCGGATCCATGTAAAGGTTGAATACCCACGGAGACGATCCGGTATCGACGAGCATCGACTCATCGATGTTCTGGCGCGCCGCAGGCGTATTGAACACCTTCAGGTGGATCTTGTATTCCATCCAACGCAGCGCCGTCAGCTTGGTGGCGGAATACATGAACACGGTCTGGCGAGCCGACTCGCCATCATCGGCTAGCAGGAAGCCGGACTGGTCAATCCCATCGATATAACGCTTGTCAGAAATTCGGCCCGCCTCGCCCGCCACGGCCAGCGAGGTGTTGAACAGGTCCATGAGGTCGAAGAGTCCGTCGCTGCTGCGCCCTGGGGCGATCATCCCGGGCCAGTAAGCAATGCCCGGTACACGCACGCCACCTTCCCAGGTCGTTCCCTTTCCGCCGCGCCAGGGCTGAAAGCCGGCATCGGGCCAGACGTCTTCATTGGCCCCATTGTCGGACGTGAAGAACACCAGTGTGTTTTCGAGCTGGCCAGTGTCCTTCAGCACTTTCATTAGACGGCCGACGATGTCGTCTACCTCCACGACTGCATCCTTGTAGGGGAAGCCGGCCGGGCTCTTGCCGGCGTACCCCGGCGCCGGATAGTTGTCGTTGTGAACGCGGGAGAATGCGTGGATCAGGTAGAACGGCTTCTGCTGTTCGGCGCTGCGGCGAATGAACCCATCAGAGAAGTCGGCGAACATCTGGTCCATCTTGCTGAGATCATCGGTGCTTTTGATCTCCTGGACGACTCGCATCGGCTTGCCTCTTTCGCCCGCGGTGATTTCGGGCAAGGTGATCTTCCGCAGCGCTGCAACTCGTTCGGGCTTGTTCAACAAATCGGGGTAGAGGTTGCGATCGACCGCCTGCGACATATCCGAAGTAACAGAGAGGATGCCCATGT
>JBJTFE010000204.1:0-3203 GCA_046093265.1 Phenylobacterium sp.
GGCGGCGACACCCGCAGCGGTCGCTCGCCCCCCGTCAGAGGCAGACCCGCCCCGCCCCCTGAGGACGACGCGACCGGGCTCCGTGGTGGATATCCGGGTCTAGCTTCCGGATTCAGGCGACTCAGAGGCAAGCAGGTCCGCGGCCGCCCTCCGCCCGGCCTTCTTTCTCTTCCCCTTGGTCTTTCCGCCAGAAGGGGCCCCGGCGACCAACCGCCTCAGGTCCTTCAGGAAACGCGCGCGGCGATCCTTCGGAAGTCGGGACAGGAGGGCGAGGTCTGCGGTCGCTGCGAGGGGCTGGGCCGACGCCAGAAGGGCCCGGCCAGCCTCGCTGAGGGAAACCTGGTTGGCCCGGGCGTCGCTGGGAGACCGGAGGCGCGAGACCAGGCCGCGGGCCATCAGCCGGGTCAGCAGCTCCGCGAGGGTCGACCGGTCGACGCCTGTGGAGCGAACGAGCTGGCTCTGGGTGGCGCCCTCGGCCTCTGCGACGGCGGTGAGGACGGCGAACTGGCGGGGGGTGAGCCCCTCGGCGCCCGCCTGCTCTACGTGCAGGTCGTCGGCGATCTGGACCGCCCTGTGCAGCAGATGGCTGACGGAAATCTCCGAAGGTGACGACTTCTTCGACATGGGCAGACGACCGAACCGCTGTTGAGTCCTGGCAGGTTACTCCACCGGTGGGGGCGGCGTCTCCTCTGTTCGGGTATATCGGAGGATGAGCGGCGCCTGGGCGAGGCCGAAGGCGATGTGGATCAGGCTGGACCCCGGAAACCGGAAAGCCAGCCAGGTGGTCTCCGGCTGGGTGCGCCAGATGGCCTCGTTCACCCCCGCCATGACCAGGAAGAAAACGCCATAGCGGAAAGTCAGCCGCCGCCAGCCCTCGTCCGGCATGGGCAGGCTGGAGCCCAGGAGCATCTTCAAGGGATTGCGGCGAATGGCCAGCCCGACGAGCAGCAGCAGACCGAAGGCCAGGGAGGTGACCGTTGGCTTCACATAGACGAAGCGCGGGTCCTTGAAGACCAGGGTCAGCAGGCCGAAGACCAGGGCCAGGACCCCGGCGGCCAGCGGCATGGGGGCGATCCGGCGCTCGAGGATGTAGCCCGTCGCCAGGGCGATGGCCGCGCCGGCCACCAGTCCCCAGCTGGCCAACACCATATCCCGGGTAATGACGTAGCCGATGATCAGCCCCAGAGGCCAGCCGAAGTCCACCAGGCTCGAGATCCAGCGCCGGGCGCCGCCGCCTTGCTCCGACATGGCTCAGGCCTCCCCGAGGCCGACGACCGACCGGGCGAAGGCCCGGGCGTCGAAGGGCTGGAGGTCATCGATCCCCTCGCCCACGCCGATCAGCTTGATGGGCGAGTCCGAGGCTTGGGCGACAGGGACCAGAACGCCGCCCCGCGCCGTGCCGTCCAGCTTGGTCATGACGATCCCGCTGACCCCGATCTGGTTGCCGAAGATGTTCTCCTGGGCCAGGGCGTTGCGACCCACAGTGGCGTCGAGGACCAGGAGGGTCTCGTGCGGGGCGTCGGGATCGACCTTCTTGATGACCCGGATGACCTTGAGCAGCTCGTCCATGAGGCCCTGCTTGTTCTGCAGCCGGCCAGCCGTGTCGATCAGGACCACGTCGTGGCCCTCGGCGCGGGCCCTCTCGATCGCGTCGAAGGCGAGGCCCGCGGCATCGGACCCGGTCGGGCGGCTCATGAAGTCGGCGCCGGCGCGCTCGGCCCAGACCTTGAGCTGCTCCACCGCGGCGGCGCGAAAGGTGTCACCGGCCACCACCAGGACCTTTGCCCCCCGGGTCTCAAGGTCGGCGGCGATCTTGCCCAGGGTGGTGGTCTTGCCCGATCCGTTCACGCCAATGAACAGCACGACGTAGGGGCGGGGCCCGGACAGCGGGTCGAAGCGGCCCTCATGGCCCGCCAGCTCGTCGGCGATGGCCTCCGACAGGGCCTCCAGCACCTCGGCCTCGTCCACCGTCTTGCCGAACCGGGTGGCGGCGAAGGCCTCGGTGATCCGGGCGGCGGACTTGGGCCCGAGGTCGGCCTCGATCAGCATTTCCTCGAGAGCGTCGATCCGCGCCTGGTCGAGGGGCTGCTTCGTGAAGGTCGACGCCACCTGTTCGGTCAGGGTGCGCGAGGTCCGAGCAAGGCCGCCGGTAAGCCGCTGGAACCAGCCTGTCTTGGGTTCAGTCATGCAGGGCTTCTAGCGGCTGCGCCGCCCCGATCCTAGGGGAGGGCTCGGCGAGCAGCCGCCGCCCGTCCTGGCCGGTGACCCGGAAGATCCGGATGTCTCCCGCCGGGGCCGCGCCCGAGAAGGCGATCTCGGAGAAATCCTCAGCCCGGGCGAGGCCAGGGCGCTCGACCAGTCCGCGCACCTCCCGTCCGACCTGTGCGGCGAGATGACGCGCCAGGGCCGCCTCGCCCGCGGCGCGCAGCCGGGCCGCGCGGTCACGCACCTCGGCCCTGGGGACCGGCGGCATCCGGGCGGCGGGCGTCCCGGGCCGGGGGCTGTAGGGAAAGACATGCAGGAAGGCCAGGCCCGCCTCTTCGACCAGGTCGAGGGTGTTGCGGAACATGGCCTCGGTCTCAGTGGGGAAGCCGGCGATCAGGTCGGCGCCAAAGGCTGTGTCTGGTCGCACGGCGCGCACGTCGGCGATGAGCTTCAGGGCATCCGTCCGACTGTGGCGGCGCTTCATCCGCTTCAGGATCATGTCGTCGCCCGCCTGAAGGGACAGGTGCAGGTGGGGCATGAGGCGGGGCTCTTCCGCCAGCAGGGCCATCAGGTCCGGATCGATCTCGGCGGCGTCGATGGACGACAGGCGCAGGCGCGGCAGGTCCGGAACAAGGCGCAGGATGCGGCCCGCCAGCTGCCCCAGGGTGGGTGTTCCCGGCAGGTCGGCCCCCCAGCTTGTGACGTCGACGCCGGTCAGCACCACCTCCCGGCAACCCTCGGCTGTGAGCCGGCGGACCTGCTCCACCACCTCTCCGGCAGGGACGGAGCGCGAGTTCCCCCGGCCGAAGGGAATCACGCAGAAAGTGCAGCGGTGGTCGCAGCCGTTCTGGACCTCGACATAGGCCCGGGCGCGGTCGCGGACACCGGCGATCAGGTGGCCGGCGGTCTCGCGCACGCTCATGATGTCGTTGACCCGGACGCGGGGCCCCTCGGCCTCCGGCAGAAGGGCGCCGGGCCGCGCCTTGTCCGCGTTGCCG
>JBJTFE010000205.1:0-8415 GCA_046093265.1 Phenylobacterium sp.
CTTTGGCTACGTCATCGACGGCATGGACACGGTGCGGAGGATTCTGGCTCAGCCCGTCCGCGTCGAAGTCTACCCTCTGGAAGTGATCACCGAGCACGATACCTGGCCGGAGGCGCATCAGCGCGAGCGGCGTTGGCTGCCCATTCCGGAGGCGTCGACCCTGGTGGATGAACCCGGTCTGGCCCGCCTCCTGGTCAGTTTCGGAAAAGACGGGATCTGACGCTCACACCCGCCTGGCCGTGAGGGTCAGTGGATTGCGCAGCATTTCACCCTTCATTGCGCCGACCCCGGCTGTCGGAGAGACGGGCTGAGCCAGAATCCTCCGCACCGTGTCCATGCCGTCGATGACGTAGCCAAAGCAGGCGAAACCCAGGTTGTCGCCTTTCGCTGCAGGATCAGCGTCAAGATAGGCCTGTTCCCCGACGCAGATGAAGAAGTCGGAGGTGGCCGACCCGGGCGCCCTCCGACCCATCGAGATCGCGCCATCGGTGTGCCGCAGCCCCGTCTGGCTTGTCGGCTCATGCCGGACGGGAGGCAACACCCAGGCGGGATTGTTCTGCAGCCCGCCCTGGACGACGCCGTAATCGAAAGTCTCGGTCCCCGGTGGAACGGACCGCCGGTAAAAGGTTCCCTTGTCCATGCGCCGTTCGTCGACATAGCGAAGGAAGTTCGCCGTCGTCGCCGGGGCCCTGTCACGCCGGAGCTCCAGAAGTATGTCGCCCAGTCGGGTTGAGAGGCGCACACGAACCCCCCCAAGCGTGGAGGGGGCGAGGCCCGGGCCAGCGGCGGTTGCGGCGGCGGCGCCAATGAACTCTCGACGTCGGATCATCGACCCTCTCCTCAGACCTTCAGGCGAAAATTCCTACGCCGGAATCCGACCCCGACCAAAGCTGAGAATCCTGTTTCGAAACCGGGTCCATGCGGCTCGCCGGATCGACTCTGACGGAGACGAAACCTTTGCCGGTTCCGTCCGGGTGCGACATCGCGACCGGGCTCAGACCTCGACGGGATTGCTGTCCGGAGACACCCGAACGCCCGCCCAACGACTGAGAATCGCAATGAGCTGTGTAGGGACAATCGGCTTGCCGATATGATCATTCATTCCGGCGCGCCGGGACTCAACGACATGCTCCGGCAGAACATTTGCGGAAAGCGCAACAATCGGCGTTGTCCGGTTTTCTTGTGAGAGGTCGCGGATCGCCCGGGTGGTGGCGAAACCATCCATGCCGGGCATCTGGAGATCCATCAGGATCAGGTCGAAGGGCTCCCTCATGGCGAGGGAGACGGCCTCCTGCCCCCCCGACGCCTCATGAACCTCCTGACCGACCGCCTCCAGCAGGGCGCGGACGATTTCCCGGTTCGCGTCGAGGTCATCCACAACGAGGATCCTTAGAGCCTGTTCGTCGCCAACGACCTCGTTTTCGACCTGCGTCAGAGCGGCGCCCTCCGTCTCCGGCGCCAGGAGATTGAATGTGAAGACCGAGCCAACGCCCGGGGTCGACTTCGCCCAGATGCCGCCTCCCATCAGTTCGGTCAGCTGCCTGCATATGGACAGGCCAAGCCCGCTTCCCCCGTAACGACGACTGATCGAGCCGTCGGCCTGGGTGAACCGCTGGAAAAGTTTCTCGATCAGGGCGGGTTCGACCCCGACGCCGGTGTCGGTAACCGAGATTTCGAGAAGCGATCTGTTGTGCACGTAGCGGGCGTCGAGGCCGATCGAACCCCTCTCCGTGAACTTCAGGGCGTTGCTCAACAGATTGAAGAGCACCTGTTTGACCCGGGCCCTGTCCGCAAAGACGTAATGCGGGGTCGAGGGCTCGATCTGGATCGTGACATCCAACCCCTTGGTCTGAGCCTGAAGCCGAAACAGATCCGCAATCTCTTCCAGAAAGTCGCTGAGGTGGAAGGGGGTCGGGTCGAGATCCACCTGCCCGGCCTCGAGCTTGGAGAAGTCCAGAATGTCATTGACGACGGACATCAGGGCCTCGCCGCTGGCGACAACCTTCTGGACATAGTCGTTTGCGGCCTCGGGCAGATCCGGCGTCCGGGCCAGAAGGGTTGAGAATCCGATCACCCCGGTCAGCGGCGTGCGCACCTCATGGCTCATGTTCGCCAGGAACTCGCTCTTGGCCTGGGCCGCAGCCTCGGCGTTTGTCTTGGCCAGCCGAAGATCTTCCTCCAGAGCCCGTCTCTGCGTGACATCCCGGAAATTGATGACAGCCGACCGCGGCTGACCCTGGGGGTCCCGAATGGCTTTGGCGTATCCCTCCAGCCAGACAGGCTCGTCAATCCGCCCCCGGATGAGGAATCTGAACTCCCCGATCAGATGCCCTTCTATGGGCTGATCCTCGAAGACCCGGTCCAGAAGCTGGTGCGCCCTCGGGCGGTCTTCGGGATGGATGAAATCCTCCAGCGGTCGGCGAAGGAGGGAGTCCGGGGTGACGCCCAGGGCCTCAGAGGAGGGCGAAGCGTAAAGGACGCGCTTGGCGGGACTGACCCAGATCACGATGTCGGAAATGTTGTCGGCCAGCAGCCTCAGGCGCGCTTCGCTTTCCGACAGGGCCGCTTCCCGGCGCCGGGCCTCTGTCACGTCCAGCGAGACGCCGATGACCCCGACAACGTTTCCGTCCTCGTCGAACTCGGGATTGCACTGGGTGAGGATATGCTTCACCCGTCCGTCGCGAAGCTTGCTCCGGGTCTCCAGTCTGGCAGGAAGGCCGGTCCTGACCACGTCCTGGTAAGTCTGAAAGATCCGCGCCTGATCCCCCTCGTCGTGGAGTCTGAAAATCCCCCTGAAACCGTCTTCGGCCGCGTTTGCGTCAAACTGATAGAGATCGAGCAGTCCTTTCGAAATGCGCGGATGGTTCATCTTGCGGTCGATGCGGAAATGTCCTGACCCGCCCAGGTGTTCAGCAATTTCTGCAATCCGTTGCGCGTCCTGCAGTAGCCGGTTCTTGGCCTCGACCTCCCCGAGCACCCGTTCGAAGATCAGTCGCCCTTCCCTGAGAGCCAAGTAGGCGGCGGAGAAAACCGTGAGCAACAAAGCCATCAGCGCCAGGTCCGCCATCGCGCGCCACCACAGTCCGGCCCCAAAATGGCCGACGGCCTCGGAAATATGCCGGAAGACCCCTATTAGAAGTGGCGGTCCGACCCGGAACCAGAGCCGCCTCGGCTTGCGGTAGTCCACCACAATGCCGGTGAAGACAAGGGCGCCCCAGATGGCGAGTCCGATGATCGCGGCGTCCGGATCGGGGTGTTGGATCAAAACCAGGCCAAAAGCCGAGCCTACGAGGCTCCGCGCCATCAAGAGGGTGTCAGGAATCCACGACGATTTCGGCTGAGCCGCCCGGATCAGGCTCTCCAAGGCTGCGCTGGCGAAGACAAGGGCCAGGAACCAAAGAACACCTTCGATGGCTACAAACGGGCTTGCAGCGATCGCGATCGCCGTCCCGGCAATGCAATCCTGAGCGGTTCTCGCAGAAAGAATCCGCAAGATGAAAAGGTGTCGGAGGGCCCGCTCTTGAGACGGTCCAGGGCCTAGGTCTTGCTCTTGCACAGCTGGTGCGCCCGAAATCCCGCCATGCGGTCCATATCGCCGCGCTGGACAGAGTCCCCGGGAACAGTGAAGAAATCATTTTCCGAGGGACCGTTTGTCGGGATGGGTTGGACCGGTCCCGGGCGGCGCTGCAACAAGGGAGTTCAGAGATGGCGATTTCGCTTTACGACGTGAGCGTCGCACCCATGCTTCAAACCGTGGGGGCCGCTGCGGCCTTCGTTGAAAAGGGTCGCGCTTGGTGCGTCGAGACCGGCGTGAGCCCCGAGGCGATCGTCGAGTCCCGCCTGGCGGCGGACATGGCGCCCTTCCGGTTCCAGGTGTTCTCCGTTGTTCATCACTCGATCCATGCGATCGAGGGGGCGAAGGCGGGCGTCTTCAGTCCTCCCGCATCACAGGAGCTCGACTACGCCGGGCTTCAGGATCAGTTGGCCGGCGCTCTTGCGCGTCTGAAAGCCCTGTCCGCTGATGAGGTCAATGCGTTGGAGGGCGGTGACGTCGTCTTCAAGATGGGCTCAACCCAGATCCCCTTCACGGCGGAGGGCTTCCTCCTGTCGTTCTCGCTTCCCAACATGCATTTTCACGCAACGACGGCCTACGACATCCTTCGCCACAAGGGGGCGCCGCTTGGAAAACGCGATTATCTGGGAGCACTGAAGATCCGCACCTGAAAAAGTCCCGCGCCGGTGGCCCGGGAGCCGCCGCGCCTCAGGCGGTTTCCGGCAGCTTCACCCCTGCCCACCGGTTGATGGCCGCGAACAGACGGGCGGGAACAATCGGCTTGCTGACATGGTCGTTCATTCCCGCCCCGGCGGCCGCTTCGACGTGCTCGGCAAGAACATTGGCCGACAGGGCGATGATCGGTGTCAGCCTGTTTTCGCTCGAAAGGTCGCGGATCGCCTTGGCGGTTGCGAAGCCGTCCATCTCCGGCATCTGCAGGTCCATGAGGATGACGTCATAGGGTTGCTTGAGCGCCATGGACACCGCCTGCTGGCCGCTGGAGGCCTCGTCGATATCCTGGCCGGCAGCGGCCAGAAGCGCACGGACCAACTCCCGGTTTGCATCCAGATCGTCAACGACGAGAATGCGGAAGGCCTCCCCATCCTGTTCGGCGGCATCGGCGCCCGGGTCCTCATTGCTCCCGGCCTCCGCGCCGGGCGCCGCGACCCTGAGGGTGAAGGTTGAGCCGACACCCGGCTCTGAAACGACCTCGATTCCGCCACCCATCAGTTCGGTCAGCTGACGACAGATCGAAAGGCCGAGCCCGGTCCCGCCATAGCGGCGCCGTATCGAGCCGTCCGCCTGGGTGAAGCGCTGGACCAGGCGCTCGACGACCTCGGGCGCCATTCCCGGCCCGGTGTCGCTGACCGAAACGACAAGGGCCTCCCGATCCTGGTCGTAATCCGCGGCCATGTGCACCCGGCCGTCCTCGGTGAACTTGATCGCATTGCTCAACAGGTTCGCCAGAATCTGGTGCAGTCGCCCGCGGTCCGCGTCCACATGCGCCGGAACGCTGTCGGCGACCTCCACCGTCAGCTTGAGCCCCTTGGCCTCGGCCTGGGGCCGGAACAGGTCCGAAGCATCACTCAGGAGCTCGCGGGGATCAAACGGAGCGGGGTCCAGTTCGACATGCCCGGCTTCCAGCTTGGAGAAGTCCAGAATATCGTTGACCACGGCCAGCAGGGCTTCGCCGCTGGAGACGATCCGCTGCAGATACGGTCTGGCCTTTGACGGAATGTCCGGCATCTGGGCGACCAGGTTAGAGAAGCCGATGACGCCGGTCAGCGGTGTGCGAACCTCGTGACTCATGTTGGCCAGGAATTCGCTCTTCGCCTCCGCCGCCGCCTCGGCCCGGGCCTTGGCAAGACGCAAATCGGCTTCCAGTTCCCGACGCCGGGTCACGTCCCGGAAGTTGAAGACGGCGGAGCGGGTCAAGGCTGTCGGATCCCGGACGGAACTCGCCAGGCCCTCCATCCAGACCTCCCGACCAGCGCCGCCGCGGGTCCGGAAGCGGAATTCCCCGGTCACTTCCCCATCAGGCGCCTTATCGCCGAAGACCTGTTGCAGCAGTTGCTGCGCCGCCCCCGCATCCGCAGGTTCGACAAAACTCGAGAGGCGGTGGCCCAGAAGGTCCTCGGGTTCGAAACCCAGCGCCTGCACGGAGGGCGAGGCGTAAAGGATCCTGCCGCCCTCGGTGATCCACAGGATCATATCGGTCACGTGATCGGTCAGCATACGGATGCGGGCTTCGCTCTCCATGAGCGCCTCTTCCCGCAACCGGGCCTCCGTGATGTCCATGGCGACGCCCAGGATCGCAGACACCTGCCCCGACTCGGAGATTTCCGGGCTTGTCTGGCAGAGGATGATGCGTTCCCGTCCATCCCGTCTCCGGAAGCGGGCCTCCGCGCGGCCGGGTTTGTGTGTCCGAACCGTTCCAGTGACCAGGTTGGTCAGCTTTTGCCGCTCGTCTTCATCGTAAAGGTTCAACAGGTCCTTGAAGTCGGGCTTCTCGATCCAGTGGTCAAATCCGTGGATCGCGTACATGCCGTCGGAAAAGTTTGCGGTCGCTCCATTATCGCTGAATCGGAAATGACCGGTGCCGGCGAGCTGCTCGGCAAGAACGGCCAGCTTGTGCGCTTCCCGGGCGCTGAGCGCATTGGCTCTGATCTCCGAATTCGCCCGGTTCCAGCCGGTGCGCCGGCGAATGATGGCCGCCCGGGTGGTTAGAACGATCAGTATGATCAGGACCAGAGTCCCGAGGTTGGTCACCATCAGGTCCGTTCGGCCACCCTGGGCGTTCTTGATCGCCTTGCTCAACTCGAAGGCGCTCGCGGACAGGGTCGGCGGGATCACATTGATCCAGAAACGCACCGGCGGCAGGGTTTCGACCACCAGTTTCAGGGCCAACATGAAGGCAATGGTCGCCATTCCCAGGGTCTGAGCAGGTCCGTCGAAGCCCGTCAGCAGTCGGAGGCCCAGCAGGCAGAAGGACGAAACGAGCAGAAACTCGAAAACAGGCTTCGCAATGACGCGCGGACGTCCGGTGAGTGTCCTTGAAAAGACGCCGTCAACGACCAGAAGGAAGACAATCCAGCAGAACCAGACGAGCGCGCCGGCGAGGGTTAAGTAAGGCGAGGCCGCAATCGAGACGACCAGGGCGAAGGCGAGCTGAATCGCCGACGTAGGGTTCCGGATCCCCATCCGATCGACCAAGATGGAGTCCAAGAACCGCAAGAGCGCCGGCGACGGTTTCAGGTCATCACTCTGGATCGACATCGTCTCTCCGGCGCCCGCTGAGCTTGAATCGATCCGGAGTAGTTTATGGCGATTAAGGAACTCTTGCACTTCCCGCGACGCAGGGCGCCCGGTCGCCGCCCGCCTCGCTTGACCCTCGGTCAGGGCCGGCGCAGCCTTGTCGGGCAGGGCGGACCTGGAGGTCTGAGGTGGTCGCAAGCAAGAAGAGCGGGAAGGATCGCAGCCAGCGACGCCAAGTCTCTCATCGCTCCCCGGGCGCCCCGTTCCGTCGCAATTTGATCCGCCGCCGTGTGTAACGAGTATCAGCTTCGCGTCCGGCGCGCCGACTACGACGCCGCCTTCCGGGCGGTCGGCGCGGATGTCCTATGGCTCGACCCCGAGCCTAACCGACCTCTCGACAGCGCCTTCCGGCCGACGGACCGGGCGCCGATTCTGCGACGCTCCCCGGAGGGCCGGATCGAAGGGCTTGAGGCGCGTTGGTGGCTCGTTCCGGCCTTTCACCGGGGTCCGGTGTCCGGCTGGAAGGCCATGTGCACAAACGCGCGGATGGAGACGGCGGCGACGGCTCCTTCTTTCCGGGAGTCCGTCCGATCCGGCCGCTGCCTCGCTCCCGTCACCGCCATCTTCGAGTATGACGTCCCGCCCGGATGGCGCCGGGGACAGCCAAAGCGCCGCTGGGAGGTTTCCTGGCCGCCGGACACGGCTTCCGGTCCGGTGCGTTTCCTGGCCGGCCTCTACGCCCGGTCCCGCCCCGTCGACATGCCCGAGGGCCTGGACAGCTTCGCCATCATCACCCGCCCCGCCGGCCCTGACATGTCGCGCATCCACGATCGTCAGCCGGTCATCCTGACCCGCGACGAGGGCCTCGCCTGGCTGGACCGGGGCGACCTCGAAGCCCTGCCGCCTCCGGGCCCGTCAGGCGCCCTGATCCTGCGCGAAGCTCCCCGGCCACACGACGACTGAGGTCCACGTCTCCGCCTCCAGGCGCACCCCGGGCCCCGTGATTCCTCCACCTCTTGACGGAGAGGTGGACCGCGCAGCGGGCCGGAGGGGGCCTGCGGCGCCTCCGGCGGCCCGTCCTAGACCAGCCGCTTGCCGGCGTCGTCGATGATGGAGGCCAGGTCCCGTCTTTCCTCCGCCAGGATCATGTCGTTGTGCGCCTTGCCCGAGGGGATCATCGGGAAGCAGTTCTCTTCCTTGGTCACGCAGCAGTCGAAGATCACCGGGCCGGGATAGTCGATCATCCGGCGGATGGCGTCATCCAGCTCATCGGGCGTCCGCGCCCTCAGACCCAGGCAGCCGAAGGCCTCGGCCATCTTCACGAAATCCGGCAGGCTCGCCGAATAGGAGTGCGAGTAACGCTCGCCATGCAGCAGCTGCTGCCACTGGCGGACCATGCCCATCCACTCGTTGTTCAGGATGAAGATCTTGATCGGCAGGCCGTACTGGATGGCCGTCGACATCTCCTGCATGGTCATCTGCACGCTGGCGTCGCCGCCGATGTCGATGACCAGGCTGTTCGGGTGGGCCAGCTGCACGCCCACCGCCGCCGGCAGGCCATAGCCCATGGTGCCCAGGCCGCCCGAGGTCATCCAGCGGTTGGGCTC
>JBJTFE010000206.1:0-4593 GCA_046093265.1 Phenylobacterium sp.
TCAGCTATCGCTGGCCGGCGGTGGTGGAAGCCATTCCGGCCCTGCGCTCGCGCCTGGCGAAGGACCAGGACCAGCTGAAGCGCACCTTCGCCCGCGAGGCCGCCGACGCCCGCCGTGAGGCCGCCTCCGACCCGGGCCGACCCTTCCCGCCCTACGCGCTGTCGGTGGAATGGAAGGTGGTGGCGGCCCTGCCGGGCTGGCTCAGCCTGTCCCAGCACATCAGCGTCTTCGAAGGCGGCGCCCATCCGAATTCAGGGTTCGATTCCCTGGTCTGGGACCGGAAGGCGGGAATCGAGCGGCCTTCCCTGGACCTGTTCGCCTCGCCGCAGGCGCTGGACGCGGCCATCGGCGCGCCCTTCTGCGAAGCCCTGGACCGGGAGCGGGCCGGGCGTCGCGGCGCGCCTGTGAACCGCCAGAGCGGCGATGAGTTCGACGCCTGCATCCGCCCCTCCGGGCAGGCCGTGATCCTGGGATCCTCCGACAGGAAGCGCTTCAACCGGATCGGGATCCTGGTCGCGCCCTACGCCGCAGGGCCCTATGTGGAGGGCGCCTACGAGGTCACCCTGCCGGTGACTGCGGCTGTGCTGGAGGCCGTGAAGCCGGAGTTCCGGGCCGCGTTCGGAATGTAGGCGGGACGGAGACCTTGGCTCCGCACCGTCTCGGGTCGGTGTGGTGACTACTGACGAGCGACCCTGTGGAACGCCTTCAGTTTCGCCAGGAGCGCCTCGGCGGAGCTTAAGGGAAGGCAACTCGGGCCATCACAGAGCGCCTTGTCGGGATCGGGGTGGAATTCGAGGAACACCCCGTCGACGCCAGCCGCCACCGCGGCGCAGGCGATGGTCGCGACTCCGTTCCGGCGCCCCCCTGTCGACTTCCCGCCCGTTCTCGGGTCTGCGCCCGGCAGCTGAACGGCGTGTGTGGCGTCGATCGTCACGGGGCAGCCCAGTCCGCGCATCTGCTCAATGCCCAGCATGTCGACGACGAGATTGTTGTAGCCGAAGGACACACCCCTTTCGCACAGCACGACCCGATCCTCCCCGATGGCGTCGCGCGCCTTGGCGACGATGTTCCCGCAGTCCGGGGGCGCGAGAAACTGACCCTTTTTTACATGAAGCCAGCCATCCGAGGCCTTCGCAGCCTTCGCCGCCGATAGGATGAGCTCGGTCTGACGGCACAGGAAGGCCGGAATCTGGAGAACGTCGACCACCTCCGACGCGCGTTCGGCCTGCCCGGGCTCATGGATGTCGGATGCAATGGGCAGGTCGTGCTTCGCCTTCACGGCGGTCAGCATCCTCAGCCCCTGATCCAGTCCCGGTCCACGATAGCTGTCGAGCGAGGATCGATTGGCCTTGTCGAAGCTCGCTTTGAACACGAAGGGCAGACCCAGGGTTTCCGTCACCGATTTCAGGTGGCCAGCGACCTCCAGCGCAAGCCCTTCGTCTTCAAGCACATTCAATCCGGCGATGACACAGAGGTCAGCGCCCCCAATGGTCAGGTTGTGGCGGGGCAACTGCAGGGTAGGCATTGGGGGCTCCGTTCAGGGTGCTGCGCCGACAAGCCTGCCGACGACAAACGATTAATCCGCCTGAGCCGAGGATCACGGGCGCCCGGGTCCGAATTTCGAGGGCAGGGCCTGTGTCGACCTTGAAACAGGCCTGAGCGCTCACGCCGCGCGCAGCGCCTCGCGAGCCTCCCGGGGCAGATGGGCGATCACCGACAGATAGGCGCTGGCGGTGGCGTCGGGGTGGCGGCGACCCTGCTCCCAGCCCTTCAGCGTTACAAGCGGAATCCGGTAGGCGCGGGCGAAGGCATGCTGGGAGAGCCCCAGCGCCTCGCGGATCGCCCGTACGTCGGGAACCTCGATCGTATGGACGCGCGCCGCCCCGCCCTTGCCCTCGGCATGCGCAGCGGCCTCTTCCATCGCCTCGATGAGGTCCTTGCCAAAGCTCGACAACGCCATCCTCCTTACCTTCCGTCCGCAGCGGCCTTGACCCCGCCGCGAAGGCGGCTTGCCTCTTCACCCCTTGAGCTGGGCGTAGCCGAGGGCCTCGTTCAGGCGGTCCATGACCTCGATGGCGGCTTCGGGCACCACCGTGCCGGGGGTGAAGATGGCGGCGACGCCGGCCTGGCGCAGGGCGTCGAAGTCCTCCGGGGGGATGACGCCGCCCACCACCACCAGGATGTCCGGCCGGCCCAGGCGGGCGAGCTCGGCCTTGAGCTCGGGCACGAGGGTCAGGTGGCCGGCGGCGAGGGAGCTGGCGCCCACCACGTGGACGCCGTTCTGCACCGCCAGTTCCGCGGCCTCGGCCGGGGTCTGGAAGAGGTCGCCGATGTCGACGTCGAAGCCCAGGTCGGTGAAGCCGGAGGCGATGACCTTCTGGCCCCGGTCGTGGCCGTCCTGGCCCATCTTGGCGACGAGGATGCGCGGCTTGCGGCCGTCCGCCTCGACAAAGCCGGCGGTCAGGGCGCGGGCGCGGAGGCTGGCGGGCGTGTCGCCGGCGGCCTTGAGGTAGACCCCCTGGACGGCGTCGGCCCGGGCCTTGTGGCGGCCGAAGACCTTTTCGAGGGCCAGGGAGATCTCGCCCACCGTGGCCTTGGCCCGGGCCGCCTCGACGGACAGCTCCAGCAGGTTGGCGTTGCCCCTCGCGCCTTCGGTCAGGGCGTTGAGGGCGGCCTGGACGGCGGCGGGGTCGCGCTCGGCCTTCAGGCGGGCCAGCTTCTCCAGCTGGCGCTCGCGCACGGCGGTGTTGTCGACCTTGAGCACCGGTATGAGGTCGGCGGTCTCGGGGCGGTAGCGGTTGACGCCGACCACGCTCTGGCGGCCGGAGTCGATGCTGGCCTGGGTGCGGGCCGAGGCTTCCTCGATCCGCCGCTTGGGCAGGCCGTCCTCGATGGCCCGGGCCATGCCGCCGAGGGCCTCGACCTCGGCGATGTGGGTGAGGGCCCGCGCCGCCAGCTCGGCGGTGAGGCGCTCGACATAGTAGGACCCGCCCCAGGGGTCGATGACCCGGTTCTGGCCGCTCTCCAGCTGCAGGAAGAGCTGGGTGTTGCGGGCGATGCGGGCCGAAAAGTCGGTGGGCAGGGCCAGGGCCTCGTCCAGCGAATTGGTATGCAGGCTCTGGGTCTGGCCCCCCGTGGCGGCCATGGCCTCGATCAGGGTGCGGGGCACGTTGTTGTAGACGTCGGAGGCCGCCAGGCTCCAGCCTGAGGTCTGGGTGTGGGCGCGCAGGGCCAGGGACCGGGCGTCCTTCGGGTCGAACTTCTCCTTCATGAGCCGGGCCCAGAGCAGGCGGCCGGCGCGCTGCTTGGCGATCTCCATGAAGGCGTTCATGCCCGCATTCCAGAAGAAGGACAGGCGCGGAGCGAACTGGTCCACCGTCATGCCCGCGGCCACGCCGGCGCGGACATAGTCGATGCCGTCGGCCAGGGTGTAGGCCAGCTCCAGGTCCAGCGTCGCCCCGGCCTCCTGGATGTGATAGCCCGAGATCGAGATGGAGTTGAACTTCGGCATTTCGCGCGAAGTATATGAAAAGATGTCAGAAATGATCCGCATCGAAGGCGCTGGCGGATAGATGTAGGTGTTCCGGACCAGGAACTCCTTGAGGATGTCGTTCTGGATGGTGCCCGACAGCTGGGCGTGGGCGACCCCCTGCTCCTCGGCGGCGACGATGTAGAGGGCCAGGATCGGCAGGACCGCCCCGTTCATCGTCATGGACACGCTCATCTTGTCCAGCGGGATGCCGTCGAACAGGGTGCGCATGTCGAGGATGGAGTCGATGGCCACGCCGGCCATGCCGACATCGCCCTTCACCCGCGGATGGTCGGAATCGTAGCCCCGGTGGGTGGCCAGGTCGAAGGCGATGGACAGGCCCATCTGACCGGCCGCCAGGTTGCGGCGGTAGAAGGCGTTGGAATCCTCGGCCGTGGAGAAGCCGGCGTACTGGCGGATGGTCCACGGGTTGGTGAGGTACATGGTCGGGTAGGGGCCCCGGGTGAAGGGGGCGAGGCCCGGATAGCCGGGATCGGCCAGGCCGGCGACGTCGCCGGGGCCGTAGGCGGGCGCCACGTCAATGCCCTCGGGCGTGGTCCAGGCGGCGCCGGAGGCCGGGGCCGCCTCGGCCGGCGGGGCGTAGTCGAGGGCGGCGAAGTCGGGGAAGGCGCGGGTCACCAGCGGGACTCCCAGGCCTGGGACAGGCGGACGGGGACAAGGGGCGGGCACTTCGCATCCGGCCCGGGCAGGCGCGGGTCGGGGGCGGCGGCGGCCGTCACGGCGGGCGCGGCCTCGACCTCGATGGGCGCCTCGGCCTCGGGCGGGAAGGCGGTGACGCCGACGATGCGCGGCTCGCCGGCGGCGGCCCTGGCCTCCGCGGCTTCCTCGGCCTGGCGCAGGACGAGGCCGGATTCCAGGGCGGCGATGACGCCCCCGGCGGCCTCGATGGCCTGGAAGCGGGCCCAGGCGGCCCGGGCCATGGCGTCGGTCAGGGCCTCGATATAGCCGGCGCCGGCGGCCGGGTCGGCGACGCGGCCGATGTGGGCCTCCTCCATCAGCACCAGCTGGGCGTTGCGGGACTGGCGGCGGGCGAAGGCGGTGGG
>JBJTFE010000207.1:0-4523 GCA_046093265.1 Phenylobacterium sp.
TCAGGGCCGAGGTCCGTAGCTGGCTCGAGGCGAACTACCCTGCAGAGCTGCGTGGCTCGGACGTACGCACCGACCCTGAGTCGATCTGGGGCGGCCGCGTCTTCCTCGGGTCCGAGGACCCCCAGATCGTCTGGATGCGCCGTGTCGCCGAAAAGGGCTGGGCCGCGCCGACCTGGCCGGTCGCCTATGGCGGAGGCGGGCTTTCGCCCGACGAAGCCAAGGTCATCGAGCAGGAACTGGCTCGCGGCCGCTACCGCCCGCCCCTGTCGTCCTTCGGTCTCTGGATGCTCGGGCCGGTCCTCCTGGAGTACGCCAACGAGACCCAGAAGCTTGAGCACCTGCCGCGCATTGTCCGGGGCGAGGCCCGCTGGTGCCAGGGCTATTCGGAGCCAGGAGCGGGCTCGGACCTCGCCTCCCTTCAGACCCGCTGTGAGGATAAGGGAGACCACTGGCTGATCAACGGCCAGAAGATCTGGACCAGCTACGCCAACAAGGCCGACTGGTGCTTCTGCCTGGTGCGCACCGACACCAGCCGCAAGCACGAGGGAATCTCCTTTGTGCTGATCGACATGACTTCCCCGGGCGTCGAGACCCGGCCGATCCAGCTGATCTCGGGCGAGAGCCCCTTCTGCGAGACCTTCTTCACGGACGTGAAGATCCCCAAGAGCAACCTCGTGGGACAGGTGAACGGCGGCTGGCAGATCGCCAAGCGGCTCCTGCAGTACGAGCGCCAGAACATCTCAGGCGGCTTCGGTCCCGGCGAGGGCGCCTCCGGCACCTCAAGCGACCTCGGCGTCATGGCCCGCAACTATGTCGGGACGGACGAAACCGGGGCCGTGGCGGACCCGGACCTGCGCAGCCGGATCACCCGCAACAAGATGGACTTCGACTGCTTCTACAAGACGCTCAACCGGATCGCGGCGGAATCCAAAGCCTCCAACGGCCCCTCCGCCGCGACCTCCATCATCAAGTACTCGGTGGCCGCCTTCGCACAGGAGCGCTCGGAGCTCATCGTCGAGATGATGGGCAGCCAGGGTCTTGGCTGGTCGGGTGACGACTTCGCCCCGCAGGAGATCGGGGCCGTGCGCGGCTGGCTGCGGGCCAAGGCGAACTCGATCGAGGGCGGGAGCTCGGAGGTCAACCTCAACGTCATTTCGAAGCGGGTGCTCGGGCTTCCGGACCCGGCCTAGGGTATTCCGGACGCAGGTTTTTCAGGAGGCGGGACAGATGGCGGATTTCGGCGGTGAAGACCTCGAGGGCTTCCGGACTGAGGCGAAGGTCTGGCTGGAGGCGAACTTCCCCAAGGCCCTGGCGGCGGACCCTGCGGCCCAGATGGCCGCCATGGGCGGCGGGCGCGAGAGCGACGAGGCGCGCCTCTGGCGGGAACGCATGGGCGCCAAGGGCTGGGGCGTCCCCACCTGGCCGGCGGCCTATGGCGGCGGCGGCCTGTCCCGCGCCAAGGCCCGTGTCCTGGCCGAGGAAATGGCGAAGATCGGCGCCCGCAACCCCATCGGCGGCATGGGCGTGATGATGTTCGGCCCGACCCTGCTGGAGTACGGGACCGAGGCCCTCAAGCGCCAGCACATGCCGGGCATCGTCTCCGGCTCGGTGCGCTGGTGCCAGGGATATTCCGAGCCGGGCTCGGGATCTGACCTCGCTTCCCTGCAGACCCGCTGCGAGGACAAGGGCGATCACTGGCTGGTGAACGGCCAGAAGATCTGGACCTCGGGGGCGAACATCGCGGACTGGTGTTTCTGCCTGGTGCGGACCGACAGCTCGAAGAAGCATGAGGGCATTTCCTTCGTCCTGATCGACATGCACACCCCCGGGGTGGAGGTCCGCCCGATAAAGCTGATCAACGGCACCTCGCCCTTCTGCGAGACCTTCTTCACGGACGTTAAGGTCCCGAAAGACCAGCTTTTCGGCCCCCTGAACGGCGGCTGGACGGTCGCCAAGCGCCTGCTCCAGTTCGAACGCGACAACATCTCCGCCGGCCTTGGCGGCGGCTCCATCGGCGCCCCTGTGGCGGCCCTCACCGTGCGGGAGGCCGCCCTCGAGTACGTGGGCGTCGATGAGGACGGCCGCCTGGCCGATCCCGACCTTCGTCGCCGGGTCATCGAGCACCTCATGGAGACCCAGGCCTTCCAGCAGACCGTCCGCCGGGCGGCGGACGAGTCGAAGTCCAACCAGGGCCCTTCCGCCGTGACCTCGATCATGAAGTACGCCGGAGCCAAGATCGCCCAGGAGCGCAACGAACTGATCGTCGAGTCGCTCGGGACTGCGGGCCTGGGCTGGGAGGGCGAGGGCTTCTCGACCCCGGAACTGGCCGCTGTCCGCACCTGGCTTCGGGCCAAGGCGAACTCCATCGAGGGCGGCACGTCGGAAATCAACCTGAACGTCGTATCCAAGCGGGTCCTGGGTCTCCCGGACCCGAGATAACCGGCTCGCGAAACTAACGCCCTATGGTATGATTAGAAATAAGATATTGAAATTTTGGGAGTATTTCTGATGGCCGATTTTGGCGACAGTGGACTTGAAGCCTTCCGCTCCGAGGCGCGCGACTGGCTTGAGGCGAATTTCCCCGCCTCCCTGCGGAAGGACCTCTCGGCGCTCGAGGCCATGGTCATGTCGCCCGAGCCGCCCAAGGGCGACTTCGCAGTCTGGAAGGAGCGCATGGGCGCCAAGGGCTGGGGTGTACCCACCTGGCCGACCCAGTACGGCGGCGGGCTCTCCCGCGATGAGGTCCGCATCCTCCAGCAGGAAATGGCGGCGATCGGCGCGGTGAACCCCATCGTCGGCATGGGGGTCAGCATGTTCGGCCCGACCCTGCTCGAGTACGGGACCGAAGCCCAGAAACAGAAGTACATCCCCGACATCGTCCATGGCCGCGTCCGCTGGTGCCAGGGCTTCTCCGAGCCGGGCGCAGGCTCCGACCTCGCCTCCCTGCAGACCCGGGCGGAAGACAAGGGCGACCCCTTCCTGGTCAACGGCTCGAAGATCTGGACGTCCGGCGCCCAGTGGGCCGACATGATCTTATGCCTTGTCCGCACGGACACGTCGAAGAAGCACGAAGGCATATCCTTCGTGGTCTTCTCCATGCGCCAACCCGGGGTCGAGGTCCGGCCGATCCGCCTGATCGCCGGAAATTCGCCCTTCTGCGAGACCTTCATCACCGATGTGAAGGTACCGAAGGACGACCTGATCGGGCCCCTGAACGGCGGCTGGTCGGTGGCCAAGCGCCCGCTCCAGCACGAGCGCAGCGGCATGGACGGCGGCCCGTCGCGGTCCCGCCCAGAAGGTCATCCTGGGCCAGCTGGCCAAGACCTATGTGGGCGAGGACGAGCAAGGTCGCCTGGCGGACCCGGACCTTCGCACACGCATCATCATGAACGAGATGGACCAGGCGGCCCTGCAGGCCACGGTGCGACGCGCCGCCCTGGAGGCCAGGGGCAACGCCGGTCCCAGCGCCACGACCTCGATCATGAAGAACGCCAACATGAAGATCGCCCAGGACCGGGCCGAGCTGACCCTGGAGTTCATGGGCAGCCAGGGCTTGGGCTGGGAAGGCGAAGGCTTCTCCGCCGACGAGCTATCGGCGGTGCGGGGCTGGCTCTCCGGCAAGGCTGGCTCGATCTATGGCGGCTCGAACGAAGTGCAGAACAACATCATTTCCAAGCGCATCCTGGGCCTACCCGACCTGACGCAGTCGCGCTGAACCCCGATTTCTGAAGGAGACGTTTCATGGCTGATTTTGGAGGCGGCGATCCTGAGGCCTTCCGCAAGGAAGTGCGCGAATGGGTCGAGGCCAACTTCCCCGCCGAGCTGAAGGGCCGGCCCAACCCGATGATGCGCGAGGAGCGCGCCAAGCCGACCGAGGCCCAGGAGGCCTGGCGCAAGGCGGTGGGTTCGAAGGGATGGGGCACCCCCACCTGGCCGAAGCCGTACGGCGGCGGCGGCCTCTCGAGCGCCGAGGCGCGGGTGATCCAGCAGGAGTTCGGCCGCGCCGGCGCCTACAACCCGATCGGCGGCATGGGCGTGATGATGTTCGGCCCGACCCTCCTGGAGTATGGCACCGAGGACCAGAAGCTGGAGCATATCCCCGCGATCTGCCGCGGCGACGTCCAGTGGTGCCAGGGCTTCTCCGAGCCGGGCGCCGGTTCGGACCTCGCGGCCCTGCAGACCCGGGCCGAGGACAAGGGCGACCATTTCCTGATCAACGGCCAGAAGATCTGGACCTCCGGCGCCCAGTACGCCGACTGGTGCTTCTGCCTGGTGCGCACAGATACCTCGAAGAAGCATGAGGGCATCTCCTTCGTCGTCTTCACCATGCATCAGCCGGGGGTCGAGGTTCGTCCGATCAAGCTGATCGCCGGCAGCTCTCCCTTCTGCGAGACCTTCTTTACCGACGCCCGCGCCGAGAAGAAGAACCTGGTCGGGCCGCTGAACGGCGGCTGGACCATCGCCAAGCGCCTGCTGCAGCACGAGCGCGGCGGCCTTTCCGGGGCGGGCGGCGGCGGCGGCAT
>JBJTFE010000208.1:0-3374 GCA_046093265.1 Phenylobacterium sp.
GAGCCCGTGCTCACGGACAGCCTGAGTTCGGTGATCATTCAGACCAAGATTGTTCCTGCCTTCCGCACGGGGGACATCGAGGGCGGGATACTCGCCGGCGCCTCGGCCGTAGCCGACCAGCTGGCGCTACCGGAGGGCGAGGCGAAGGCCAACGTCAAGAAGGCGGAAACCGCAGCACATGAGGGCGGCGCCCCGCCTTTCGTCACGCTGGCCGTTCTGCTCATCATCTTCTGGGTCCTCATGACGGTAATGCGAGGTGGTGGTCGGTCGGCCCGCGCCTTCCGGCGCGCCGGACTGGGCGGCCCTGTCATTCTTCCGCCCCTTGGCGGATGGGGCCGAGGCGGCTGGGGCGGCGGCGGATTCGGGGGCGGCTTCGGCGGTGGTGGCGGTGGCTTTGGCGGCGGCGGGTCTTCGGGGAACTGGTGAAATGCTGACGGATGATGACCGCGCGCGCGTTCAGGCCGCCGTGGCCCGTGCGGAGACCGGAACCCGCGGCGAGATTTTCTGCATCATCGTCCCGGACTGCGGCGACTACCGCGAGACGCCGCTGGCCGTGGCCGCCTTCGCGGCCCTGTCGGCTCCTGTTCTCCTGCTGGCCGGCGGGATCCAGGTGACTGTGCCGGGGCTGATCCAGGGCGGCTGGACCGCCGCCGCAGTGGGTGCGGCTGCGGGAGTCGCGGCGCGTGAGGCGGTGATGGGGGTCATCCTGCTCCAGGTCTTCCTGTTCCTCCTTGTCCTGATGCTGGCCTGGCTGCCGGCGGTACGTCGTCTGTTGACCCCGGCCAGCCTGAAGCGCGAACGCGTGCGTCGCCGGGCCTACGAACAGTTTCTTTCGAAGAACCTCCAGGACACCCGGGAGCGGACAGGCGTGCTGATTTTCGTCTCCGAATGGGAGCGGATGGCCGAGCTGATCGCCGACGAGGGGATCGCTTCGCATGTGGACCCCAGCGTCTGGGATGTGGCCATGTCGCAGCTGATCGAGGGTGTAAAGGCCGGCCAGGTCGCCGATGGGTTCGAAGCCGCCATCGCCATCTGCGGGGACGTTCTTGCCGAACACTTCCCGCCCCGCGAGAGTGACAATCCCAACGAGCTTCCCGACCACGTCGTCGTGATCCGCTGATCCGCTGATCCGACGGTCTGGCGTCCCGGCCCCGGGCCGACTACATCCAAGCCTGGGAGAAAACGGAGGACGGGCATGGCTTATACCCTGAGCGTCAATGGTCGCAGCCGGCGGGTGGACGTCGAACCCGACACGCCGCTTCTCTGGGTCCTCCGGGACTCCCTGGGCGTGCTCGGCCCCAAGTTCGGCTGCGGGATCGGCCAGTGCGGCGCCTGTACCGTCCACATCGACGGGACGCCAGTGCGCTCCTGCTCCCTTCCCGTGGAGGCCGTGGGCAAGGGCAAGGTGACGACAATCGAGGGCGTCGGCGCAACCGACGTCGGAGCCCGTGTCCAGAAGGCCTGGGCCGAGCTTGACGTCGCCCAGTGCGGCTATTGCCAGCCCGGCCAGATCATGTCGGCCACCGCCCTCCTGGCGTCCAATCCCAAACCCAGCGCCGAGGAGATCGATGCGGCGATGAGCGGGAACATCTGCCGCTGCGCAACCTACAACCGGATCCGCGCCGCCGTGCGCCTGGCGTCCGGCCAGACCGGGGAGGCCTGACCATGGCGGATGGCGCACAGACCGGCGCTTCACGGCGCGAGGCTATACTCCTGGCCGCCGGTGGCGGGGGCTTGGTTCTCGGCTTTTCCCTGGCCGGAAAGGGAGAGGCCGCCCAGGCTGCTCCTGCCCGTCTCAACACCTATGTCTCCGTCAAGCCGGACGGCTGGGTCGAGGTGGTCAGCAAGAATCCCGAGGTGGGTCAGGGGGTGAAGACCTCTATGCCCATGATCATCGCCGAAGAGATGGACGCGGACTGGAACAAGGTCCGCACCCTTCAGGCGGTTTCCGATCCGGCGCTCTTTGGTCGGCAGTTCGCGGGTGGATCTCTTTCGATTCCCCTGCACTGGGATGAGTTGCGCCGGGTCGGCGCGACGGCCCGCGCCCTGTTGGTCGCCGCAGCCGCAAAGTCCTGGGGCGTGGAGGCCTCGGCCTGCACCACGGAGCCGGGCCGGGTGGTCCACAAGGCTTCGGGCCGGTCCGCGGATTACGGTTCCCTCGCGGCGGCCGCCGCCGCCCTGCCGGCGCCGGACCCCCGTACTCTGAAGCTGAAGGAACCCGCAGACTACCGCATTGTCGGCCGGTTCACACCCCAGGTGGATACGCCCGCCATCGTTACGGGCAAGCCTCTGTTCGGCATCGACATCGTCCTGCCCGGCATGCTCTTCGCCACCTTCGAGAAAGCTCCGGTCTTCGGAGCGGGCGTAGAGTCGGCCAACCTTGACGCCGCGCGGGCGGTCAAGGGCGTGCGCAAGGCCTTCCTGGTCGAGGGCGCCGGTGGCCTGGAGGCGCTGGCGCCGGGTGTCGCGGTCGTGGCGGATAGCTGGTGGCGGGCCCTCAAGGCGCGCGAGAAACTGAATACCCGCTGGAAGCCCTCCGAGGCGAGCCAGATGTCCAGCCGGCGCTTCGAGGAAATGGCGTCCGGCTCGGCGCGGTCCGCCGCCGACAAGGTCGTCCGTCATGACGGCGATGTCGACGCCGCGCTGAAGTCGGCCTCAAAGACGATCGAGGCCGAATACGCCTACCCCTACATCGCCCATGCGAACCTGGAGCCCCAGAACTGCACGGCGAGGTTCCAGAATGGCAGGATGGAGATCTGGGCGCCGACCCAGAACCCGGAGCCCGGTCGCCAGCTTGTCGCCAAGACCCTGGGCCTGAAGCCCGAAGACATCACGGTACACATTATCCGGGCCGGGGGCGGTTTCGGGCGTCGGTTGTCCAATGAGTACATGGTCGAGGCGGCCTGGATCGCCCGGGAGGCCGGGGCGCCCGTCAAGCTGATCTGGACCCGTGAAGACGACATGCGACACGGCTTCTACCGCCCGGCGGGCTGGCATCGCTTCAAGGGCGGCCTCGACGCTCAGGGACGCATTATCGCCTGGGAGGATCATTTCATCACCCCCGGCTCTACGGACGGACAGCCGGGCAGGTCGGCTGGCATGGCGGCGACGGAATTCCCGGCCCGCTTCACGCCCAACTTCCGCTACAACCTCTCCGTGCTCCCGATTTCAGTGCCGACGGGTCCCCTGCGGGCGCCGGGCTCAAACGCCATTTCGTTTGCGGTGCAGGGCTTCATCGACGAACTGGCCCACGCCGCCGGGGCCGATCCGGTGGACTTCCGCCTGAAGCTCCTGGGCGACTTCGGTCTGGTCGGGACCCCTGGACGCGACGGTTATGACGCGGCGCGGATGCGCGGCGTGCTGAAGAAGGTGGC
>JBJTFE010000209.1:0-7444 GCA_046093265.1 Phenylobacterium sp.
AGGATCTTGATCGAGTCCTCGATGGTCGGCTCGTTCACATCGATCTTCTGGAAGCGGCGAACCAGGGCCCGGTCCTTCTCGAAGTGCTGGCGGAACTCCTTGTAGGTCGTCGAGCCCATGCACCGCAGGGAGCCTGAGGCCAGGGCCGGCTTCAGGAGGTTCGAGGCGTCCATGGCCCCGCCCGAGGTGGCGCCGGCGCCGATCACCGTGTGGATCTCGTCGATGAACAGGATGGCGTCGGGATGGTTCTCCAGCTCCTTGACCACCTGCTTGACCCGCTCCTCGAAGTCGCCGCGATAGCGGGTTCCCGCCAGCAGGGCGCCCATGTCGAGGGAGAAGATGGTCGAGCCGGCCAGAACCTCCGGCACCTGCTTGTTGATGATCTTGCGGGCCAGGCCCTCGGCGATGGCGGTCTTGCCGACGCCCGGGTCACCCACCAGCAGGGGGTTGTTCTTGGTCCGCCGGCAGAGGATCTGGATGCAGCGCTCCACCTCGGCGGAGCGGCCGATCAGGGGGTCGACCTTGCCCTGCTTGGCCTTCTCGTTGAGGTTGACGCAATAGGCGTCGAGGGCCTCGCCGCCGGTCTTGACCGCCGCCTTTTCCTCGTCCTCCGAACCCTTGACAGGCTTGGCCTCACTGGCCCCGGCCTTCTTGGCGATGCCATGGGCGATGTAGTTGACCGCATCGTAGCGGGTCATTTCCTGCTCCTGCAGGAAATAGGCGGCGTGGCTTTCGCGCTCCGAGAAGATGGCGACCAGGACATTGGCGCCGGTCACCTCATCGCGGCCTGAAGACTGAACGTGGATGACCGCCCTCTGGATGACCCGCTGGAAGCTGGGCGTCGGCTTGGCGTCCTCGCCGTCATCAACGACCAGGGACTTCAGCTCGTTGTCGACGTAGTTGGTCAGGGTGGTCTTGAGGACGTCGAGGTCGACGTCGCAGGCCTTCATCACCCCGACCGAGTCCTCGTCCTCGGTCAGGGAGAGGAGGAGATGCTCCAGGGTGGCGTATTCATGCTTCCGCTGATTGGCGAAGGCGACGGCCCTGTGGAGGGACTCTTCGAGCTGGCGCGAGAATGACGGCACGGTCGCTAGTCCTTTTCCATGGTGCACTGCAAAGGGTGCTGGTGACGGCGGGCGGTGTCGATCACTTGCGCCACCTTGGTTTCGGCGACTTCGTAGGTATAGACGCCGCAGACCCCGACGCCCGTCTGGTGGACGTGCAGCATGATCCGCGTCGCCTCTTCCCGCGACTTGTGGAAGTACTGCTCCAGAACGTAGACCACGAACTCCATCGGCGTATAGTCATCATTCAGGATCAGGACCCGATACATGGATGGCCGCTGGGTCCTGGTCTTGGTCTGGGTGATCACCGCTGAGCGATCGCCCGTCCCTTGATCCCCCTGCTTGCGCTCGGCCATCCGATACGTCTCCACGGGCGCCGCCGGACGGCGCCCCTCAGGCCCCGATTAGATATGCCAACCCCTCAGGAATGAAAGAGGCATCGCGGGGGAGAGGGCCCGCCTCGGAGCCTGGCGCCTCACTTTTCCACACTTCCCGCGTTACCGGTCGACCGCCTCACGAGCCTTCGCGCGACGATTTCCGGTGCGCAAGCTCACGGGCGGGCGCCAGGCTTCCCGGTCCGAATCGGGCCCGGATCGCGTCCGCGGCGCGTTCGGCGGCGAGGGTGCGTGGGTCCTCGGGGGCAAATAGGTCGCCGACTCGGTCATGGGGAGCGGAAAGGTCCGACAGACCGACACCGATCAGCCGGAAGGCCCTGTCTGCACCGCCCGCCAGTTCCGCGGACAGGAGGTTTCGGGCCGCGCCGGTCAGGGACCGGGCGGTCTGGGTCGGCGCGGCCAGCGTCCGTCGCCGGGTCAGGATGCGGAATTCCGGCGTCTTCAGCTTGAGGATCGCCACTCGACCGGCCTGGTCGGCGGCCCGCGCCTGCCGGGCCACGCGTTCGGCCAGCCGCACCAGATGAGCGTCCAGCTCGGCCGGATCGCTCAGGTCGGTCTCGAAGGTCGTCTCGGCGCTGATTGACTTGCGGGCCTGGCCCGGATTGACGGGTCGGCCGTCCCTTCCCAGCGACATGTCGTGCAGTCTCAGGCCGAAATCCCCGAACCGGGTCGCCAGCACCTTGAGGTCGGCCCGGGCGATCTGGCCGATCCGCTCGAAGCCCGCCACCTCCAGGTTCCGGGCTGTGACCGGTCCCACGCCGGGCAGCAGGCGGACCGGACGGCCGGCCAGGAAGTCCTGGGCCTCGGCCGCACCGATGACCGAGAAGCCCCGGGGCTTGTCCAGGTCGGAGGCGATCTTGGCCAGGAACTTGTTGGGGGCGAGGCCGATCGAGACCGTCAGGCCTGTCTCCGCCTCGATCCGGGCCTGCAGGCGGGCCAGGGTCAGGGCCGGCGGGGCCTGATGCAGTCGGTCCGTCCCGGACAGGTCCAGCCAGGCCTCGTCCAGGGAGAGGGGCTGCACCAGGGGGGTGAGATCCCGCATCATGTCCATCAGGCGGCGGCTCTCGGCCCGGTAGCGGGGAAAGTCCGGAGGCAGGACCACCGCCTGGGGGCAGGCGTCGAGGGCCTTAAACATGGGCATGGCCGAGCGGACGCCGAAGGTCCGGGCGATGTAGCAGCAGGTCGTGACCACGCCGCGGCGTCCGCCCCCCACGATCACCGGTCTGTCCCTCAGTTCAGGCCGGTCCCGCTTCTCCACCGAGGCGTAGAAGGCGTCGCAGTCGATATGGGCGATGGAGAGGGTGTCGAGCTCAGGGTGCGCCAGCCTCCGGGGCGACCCGCAGGCCGGGCAGCGCGCCGCCGGAGGGCCGGGGGCCAGGCAGTCCCTGCAGAGGGCCTTCACCGGTCCCACAGCCAGGCCGCCCCGCGGACGCCCGAGGAATCGCCAAAGCGCGGGCGCACGACCTCGCATCGCCAGTCGTCGCTGAAGACGTGCGGACGGATCCGGTCGGCGAGGCCCTCAGCCAGGCCCGGGATCTGGCCGACCCCGCCGCCCAGGACGAGGACCGCCGGGTCCATAAGGTTCACCACCGCCGCCAGGCCGCGGGCCAGGCGCCCGGCGTGTCGCTCCAGGCTGGCGAGCGCCCGCGCCTCGCCCTGCGCTGCGAGCCCTGCCAAGGCCTCCGCCGAAAGCCCGCGCCCATCATCCCGGGCCAGGCCAGGTCCGGAAAGCCAGGTTTCCAGGCAGCCCGGGCGGCCGCACCAGCAGGCCGGGCCCGGCGTCTCCTCCGGGGTGAGCGAGGGCAGGGGGCTGTGCCCCCACTCGCCGGCGATGCCGTTGGCGCCGGTGACCAGGCGCCCGCCGACGGACAGTCCGCCGCCGCAACCCGTTCCTAGGATCACCGCAAAGACGGGATCGCGGCCCTCCGCGGCGCCGTCCCGCGCCTCTGATGCCGCCAGGCAATCGGCGTCGTTGGCGTAGCGCACAGGCCGGGCCAGCCGGCGGGCCAGATCCTCCGGGAAGGGACGCCCGTTCAGCCAGGTCGAGTTCGCATTGCGCACCTGCCCGGTGCGGGGATTGACCGAACCCGGTCCTCCAACCCCCAGCCTTTCCGCCCGCACGCCGGCCTGGCGCTCGGCCTCGGCCAGGACCTCCGCCACCGCCTCAAGCCCCGCCTCGTAGTTTCCCGGGGTCGGTCGCCGGACACGGGAAACGAAATCTCCGGAAGGAGAGAGGGCGGCGGCCTCGATCTTGGTGCCGCCCAGGTCCAGTCCGAAGGCGATCATCGGCCGCCCTTTTCCAGAACCTCGGAGATCGCGACCTCGAGCGCTTCCCAGCCATCGATGCGCGGATGCAGGTCCGGTCGGCTGGGGGCCATGGGGCGCAGGCGGGTGTCGGCCACCGTCTGGAAACGGGCGATCTCGGGCGCGTGTTCGGCCACCGAGTCCAGGTTGGGGATCATGTCATCGATGAAGGCGGCGGGACCCGCCGCCTGCGCCGCAAGAGCCGCCGCCACGGGTCCCTTGAGGCCGCTGTTGACCAGGAGCGGATAGTCCATCCCGTGCTTCTTCAGCCACCGTGCGCGCCCTGCCAGAGCCTGTCCCGGGGCGTTGGTCAGGATCACGACGTCCGCGCGTGTCGAAAGCCGGCCAAGGGCTTCAGGCCCGCCCTCCGCCACCGGCATGTCCTCCACAGCGTCCCGGAAGAAGGTCTGGAAGTGGGCCTGGCCCGTCTCCAGGTCGATATGCTCATCCTCGCCGGGTCGATAAATGTTCTGGAAGAGGGCGAAGCGTTCGAACCGCATTTCATATCCGTGGGTCGCGAGGTACCGGGCGAACCCCTCCATGAACAGACCCAGCACTTCGTCTACATCGACGATCAGCAGGGGCCGGTCTCCCCGGACACCCAGCGATGAGAGATCAGGCGGCGGATGGTCAGGTGAGGTGAAAGTCATGAATCGGAGCCCGGATAACCCGTGCTTAAGGATATGCGTGAGATACCCCCTGGCGAAAGGTCTCCCGGACAGGTCGGGCGCCCGCGTTTCGGATAAGGGATCGGATGCCCAAGAAGGTCCTCATCGTCGAGGATAACGAGCTGAACATGAAGCTCTTTCATGATCTGCTGGACTCCCAGGGTTACGAGACCTTGCAGACCCGTGAGGGCCTGGAGGCCTTGACCATCGCCCGCGAAAAGCGTCCGGATTTGATCCTGATGGACATTCAGCTTCCGGAGATTTCCGGCCTCGAGGTCACCAAGTGGCTCAAGGAAGACGACGAGCTCTGTTCGATTCCCGTCGTCGCCGTCACAGCTTTTGCAATGAAGGGCGACGAGGAGAGGATCCGTCAGGGGGGCTGCGAGGCGTACATCTCCAAGCCGATTTCCGTTTCCGGTTTCCTTGAAACCATCCGGCAGCTGCTCGCGTAGATCATGACGGCGCGGGTCTTTCTGGTCGATGACGTTGAGGACAGCCGCCGGGCTCTGGAGGCGAAACTCGCGGCGGAGTATTACCGGGTCGTCAGCGCCTCGGAGGGCTCCGGCGCCCTGGAGGCCATCACAGCGGACCCGCCGGATGTCGTTCTTCTGGACCTCCTTTCCCCCAGTATGGAAGGTCTTGAGATCTGCCGGCGGCTGAAGGCGGATGAGGACCTCAAGCACATCCCGGTGATCCTGCTGACCGAACTCGACGGGCTTGAAACCCGCCTGATCGGCCTGGAGGCGGGGGCGGACGAATTCCTGACCAAGCCCCTCGACGACGCGGTCCTTTTCGCCCGCCTTAGCTGCCTGGCGCGTCTGAAGGGCAGGATCGATACCTGGCGGGAGCTGGAGGGGGCCGTGCAGCGCCTCGGCATGCGACCCCTGCCCGGGTCGCGGCTTGGGGCATCGGGCGGCCGGATACTCCTCATCGACGATGATGGCGGCGTAACCACACCCCTGTTCGAGGCCCTGTCGGTGGAACACCGTCCGGTTATCGAGACGGACGCCGCCAAGGCGCTTCAGTCCGCCCGGGGTCCGATCGACCTTACGATCATCAACCTCGGGGGTCAGAGCTTTGACGCCCTTCGTCTGCTGGGCGCCCTGAGGGCCGTCGACCACTCCCGGCGGGCCCCGATCCTCGCGGTCGTCGACCCGGAGGACACGGATCGCCTATCGAAGGCCCTGGACCTGGGGATCGATGACCTTCTGTTCCCGCCCTTTGATCCGCTCGAGCTGCGGGACCGCGCCCGGGCTCTGATCCGCCGCAAGCGGTACGCAGACTATCTCCAGGCCGCCTTGTCCCAGACCCTGGAGCTTGCCGTCACCGATCCGCTGACAGGCCTGAACAATCGTCGCTACATGATGGGGCAGCTGGATGCACTGTTCGAGCGATATGCGCTGGGCGGGGAACCCGTTTCCCTGCTGATGCTCGACGTCGACTTCTTCAAACAGGTCAATGACGCCCACGGCCATGCGACGGGAGACGCCGTTCTGCGGGAAGTGGCCCTCCGCCTCGCCTCCGCGGTCAGGGCGATGGACCTGCCCTGCCGTTACGGGGGCGAGGAATTCGTTGTGGTGATGCCGTCTACATCCCCGACGGACGCGACCCGTGTCGCCGAGCGAATTCGCACTGCTATCGCCTCGAAGCCTTTCGAGCTGGGAGAGCAGTCCCTGCCCATCTCGGTCTCTGTGGGGGTGTCCGCCAGCCAGGGAGAGGGCGATCGGCCGGAGTCCCTTCTTCGACGCGCCGATGAGGCCCTCTATGAGGCGAAGGCCACCGGCCGCAACCAGGTGATCGTCCGGGTGTGACGCCGGGTCTTGAAACCCGCGCCGTCGCCTGTTTGCATTCGATCCAACCGCCCGATGCTCGCGGGCTCTCGGCTTATGAGCGATCCGGTTTCGGGCGGAGAAAGGATCGTGGCGCCTCCTGAAAGGCTCGCGTCCCGGCCCCCAAAACGAAAACGCCCGGCTCAGGCCGGGCGCTGTCAGCAGGCCGTGGCCGGCGCCTACTTGATCTTGCCTTCGCGGAACTCGACGTGCTTGCGCGCAATGGGGTCGTACTTCTTCAGGACCAGCTTCTCGGTCATGGTCCGGGCGTTCTTCTTGGTCACATAGTAGAACCCGGTGTCGGCCGACGAGTTCAGCTTGATCTTGATGGAGGCGGGCTTCGCCATGGTCGGTCCTCGCGGGGCCGGTCACGCCGGCAGGGTTCCTAAAGAGCGCGGGAAAATACGAATCCCCGCCGCAAAGTCAATCGCCGGGGCCCAGTGATCTCAAAGCTCCCTCGGGCGAGACGGTCCCATCCGGACGCGCATGTAGGGGATCGGCCGGCCTGGATTGTCCAGGCGCTCCCGGGTCTCCTGGATCACGGCGCGCGTCACTGTGGGCAGGGGAAGCTCAAGGGCGTCCTCCAGCTCGAACCAGGCGATCTCTTCAAGTTCCCCGCAGTCCGGCTGCCGCTCAAGGCTGATCAGCCGTTCGGCGTCGGCCATCAGGAACCAGGTGTCGAAGCGCTTGCCGACATTCGGCGGGGTCACCGCCCGGTAGATGATGGACAGGGCTTCGAGGTCGGGCTGGACGCCCTGCTCCAGAAAATCGCGCCAGGGCCCGGCGATCGGGCGCGGCGCTGCGGGGCGGCCCAGCAGGAGGCCGGCCTCCTCCCAGGTCTCGCGGATCGCCGCCTTGCCGAGGGCCCGGCCCTTGTTCAGGGGCATGTAGGCCTCGAACTTCCCGGCCACTTCCGGACGAAGGTCCGTCGCCGCCGGGGCGCGGAAGTCCGCCCGGTCGATCCGCCCGCCGGGGAAGACCCAGAGGTTGGGCATGAAGTTATGCCCGCCGTGCCGCTTGCCCATCAGGACGCGGGGCTTTGGCCCGTCCCGCCGGATGATGAACAGGGTCGCGGCGTTGCGGGGCCGCACGGCCTTGGCCCCCTCAGGGCGCATGGGCGTGCGTTCAAGGACTCGGTCGGGCTGGAGGGCGTCACTCATGGGGGGAGTTTAGGCCCTGCCGCC
>JBJTFE010000210.1:0-8766 GCA_046093265.1 Phenylobacterium sp.
GCAAGCTGCAGAAGAAGGTTCGCGACTGATCCCGCAGTTGTCGACCGGCGAGGGCTGACAGTCCGCCGGACGAACTCTATCTTGCACCGGTCACCAGTGAGGGCGTCCCATGGCTTCGGCCGCTGAGCAGCTTGCCGCAAATATGAACTTCGGCGCCTTCCAGAAGGCGACCGAGCTTCACAAGCGGATCCTCTTCACCCTGATGGTGCTAGTGGTCTATCGGCTTGGGACCTATCTGCCCATTCCCGGGATCGATGCGGCGGCCTTTGCGGCGGCCTTCCAGGGGCAGTCTCAGGGCATTCTGGGAATGTTCAACCTGTTCTCCGGCGGCGCCGTTGAGCGGATGGCGGTCTTCGCCCTGAACGTTGGTCCGTACATCTCGGCGTCGATCATCGTCCAGCTCCTGGGCTCGATCTATCCGCCGTGGGAGAAGCTCCGGAAGGAAGGCGGGGAGGCGGGGCGCAAGACCCTCAACCAGTACACGCGTTACCTGACCGTGGTTCTCGCCATCGTGCAGGCGGCGGCCATCGCAGCCAGCCTGCAGGCCAGCCCGGGCCTGGTTGTGAATCCGGGGCCCTTCTTCACTCTGTCGACCATCGTCACCCTGACGGGTGGCACCATGCTGCTGATGTGGATGGGCGAGCAGATCACCAGCCGCGGGGTCGGCAACGGTGTCTCGCTGATCATCTTCGCGGGCATTGTCGCCGGGCTGCCTACCGGCGTGATGCAGCTTCTCACGGTCATGAGGACCGGCCAGATGTCGAGTTTCGGCGGGGTTATGATCCTTGTCCTCGCCATCGCTGTGATCTTCGCCATCGTTTTCATGGAGCGGTCGCAGCGGCGAATTCTTGTCCAGTATCCCAAGCGCCAGCAGGGCAACCGGATGTTCGGTGGCGAAAGCTCGTTCCTGCCGCTGAAGGTGAATACCGCCGGCGTTATCCCGCCGATCTTCGCCTCATCCCTTCTGCTGCTGCCGGCGACGGCTATGGGCTTCCCGGCGACCGCGAACCTGCCCCAATGGCTCCAGTGGATGCCAGGCGCGGTGGCGCAGCTTCAGCACGGCCAGCCCGTGTTCATGATCTTCTACGGCGCGCTGATCGTCTTCTTCTGCTTCTTCTATACCTCGATCGTCTTCAATCCGGACGAGACTGCTGAGAACCTCCGCAAGTATGGCGGCTTCATTCCTGGAATCTCTCCCGGCAAGCGTACGGCCGCCTACCTGGATCACGTCCTGACCCGTCTGACGGTGATCGGGGCGGGGTACATCACCGCGGTGTGCCTTCTGCCCGAGGCGCTGATCGCCTTCTACAAGGCGCCCTTCTATCTCGGGGGTACATCCATCCTGATCGTTGTGAGCGTCACGATGGACACAGTCACCCAAATCCAGTCTCATCTTCTTTCGCACCAGTATGAGGGACTCATCCGGAAGTCGCGTCTGCGCGGCGGGCGTGAGCGCTAGACGGGGCGAAGGATTCTAGCGGCCCGGGACAGGGCTGGATGACGGGGAGCGGCGTAAATGAACCTCATCCTTTTCGGACCGCCGGCGGCGGGCAAGGGGACCCAGGCCAAACGCCTGGTCGAAACCCGCAACATGGTGCAGCTGTCCACCGGCGACATGCTTCGTGCAGCCATTGCGTCAGGCTCGGATCTCGGGAAGCGTGTCGAGGGGGTCATGCAGCGTGGCGAGCTGGTCACCGACGAGATTGTGATCGCGCTGATCGAGGATCGGCTACCGGAGGCCGAGGCCGCTGGCGGCGCAATCTTTGACGGCTTTCCCCGGACCCTCGCACAGGCGGAGGCCCTGGACCTGATGTTGAAGGGCAGGGGGGCAGGTATCGACCTGGTGCTGCGCTTGAAGGTCGACGACGAGGCCCTGACACGTCGTATCGCCGGACGCTTTGCGGAGTCGGGTCGTTCGGACGATAACCCTGAGAGCTTCAAGGTCCGGCTCGACGCTTATAACGCCCAGACGGCGCCGCTGATCCCGTACTACTCCGACGCAGGCAAGCTCGTCGAAATCGATGGCATGGGAACCGTCGAGCAGGTTGCAACCGCGATCGACGGGGCCATGGCCAGGCGCTGAGTCGTCCCGCGTTCATGGATCTTTCTCCCCTTTCCGGGCGGGGCTGCACATCTCCAGGGTCCGGGCTGGCCCCGGAAAGCCGCAGTCACGGGCGCGCAAGTGCCGTGTCCCTCAGCCTCGCCCCGACTTCCAGCGGAAAATCTCAGCCGAAAGAGGCATCAGCGGCATTGACGCGGCGGCCTCAATTCCATATACGAGGCGCTTCCGCGAAACGCGCGAGGGACGTTCTGGCCTTTTGACCCGGTCAGGGCGACGCTCGCGCATCTTTGCGTGACCAGGAGAGCACCCCACGTGGCCCGTATCGCCGGCGTAAACATCCCTACGAACAAGCGCGTTGTCGTCGCGCTTCAATACATCCACGGCATCGGCCAGGCGAAAGCCGGCGAAATCGTGCGTAAGGTCGGAATCGAGGATTCCCGACGCGTCAATCAGCTGACCGACGCCGAGGTGCTTCAGATCCGCGAGACCATTGACCGCGACTACACTGTGGAAGGCGATCTGCGCCGCGACACGGCGGTCAACATAAAGCGGCTGATGGATCTGGCCTGCTACAGGGGTCTGCGGCACCGCAAGGGGCTGCCGGTCCGCGGTCAGCGCACCCACACAAACGCCCGGACCCGGAAGGGCCCCGCCAAGCCGATCGCCGGCAAGAAAAAGTAAGAGGCTGAAGCGATGGCCAAGGAACCCGCTCGCGTCAAACGGCGCGAACGCAAGAACATAACGACGGGCGTCGCGCATGTGAACGCCTCGTTCAACAACACGATGATCACCATCACCGACGCTCAGGGGAACGCGATTTCGTGGTCTTCCGCGGGTATGATGGGTTTCAAGGGCTCCCGGAAGTCAACGCCTTATGCCGCGCAGATGGCTGCAGAGGATGCGGGTCGCAAGGCCGCTGAGCATGGAATGAAGACTTTGGAAGTGAATGTCTCTGGTCCGGGTTCGGGTCGGGAGTCGGCGCTCCGGGCTTTGCAGGCCGTTGGCATGACCATCACCACGATCCGTGATGTGACCCCGATCCCGCACAATGGTTGCCGCCCGCCGAAGCGGCGTCGGGTCTGAGTCTTACAAGATTTCCTTTTTACCCGTCGGCGCGCCCATCGCGTCAGACGGGCTTGCGTTCGAGGGACATTCATCCGTGATTGAAAGAAACTGGAACGAACTCATCCGCCCAGAAAAACCCGCGATCGAGCTGGGTACAGATCCGACCCGCAAGGCGCGGCTCGTCGCCGAGCCGCTGGAGCGTGGTTTTGGCGTGACGCTTGGGAACAGCCTGCGTCGGGTTCTTCTGTCATCGCTACAGGGCGCGGCGGTGACCGCCGTTCAGATTGATGGCGTCGTCCACGAGTTCTCCTCGCTGGAGGGGGTCCGTGAGGACGTTGTGGACATCGTCCTCAACATCAAGCAGCTCGGCATCCGGATGCACGCGGACGGCGTCCGTCGCATGACCCTTCGAGCCCAGGGACCCGGGCCCGTGACGGCCAGTCAGATCGAGGCCAGCTCCGAAATCGAAATTCTCAACCCGGATCATGTTCTGTGCACCCTGGACGAAGGCGCCAATGTGCGGATGGAGTTCACGGTCCAGAACGGCAAGGGGTACGTCCCTGCGGAGATGAACCGGCCGGAAGATGCGCCCATTGGATTGATCTCGGTTGATAGCCTGTACTCACCGGTCAAGCGGGTGGCCTATCGCGTCGAGCCGACGCGTCAGGGGCAGAGCCTGGACTATGACAAGCTGATCATCGAGGTGGAGACCAACGGGGCGGTTTCCCCTGTGGACGCCGTCGCCTATGCAGCTCGCATCCTCCAGGACCAGCTGCAGCTCTTCATCACTTTCGAGGAGCCGAAGAAGAAATCCGACGCCGACTCCAAGCCGGAGCTGCCGTTCAATCCGGCCCTGCTCAAGAAGGTCGACGAACTCGAGCTTTCGGTACGTTCGGCCAACTGCCTGAAGAACGACAACATCGTCTATATCGGCGACCTGATCCAGAAGACCGAGGCGGAAATGCTCCGCACCCCGAACTTTGGCCGCAAGTCGCTGAATGAGATCAAGGAAGTGCTCGCCGGCATGAACCTGCATCTCGGTATGGACGTCCCCAACTGGCCGCCCGAGAACATCGAAGACCTGGCCAAGAAGTTCGAAGACCAGATGTAATCTGCGGCGCGTCGTGAGACGCCCCGCTCCCGAGGAGAGATCGCAATGCGACACGGAAACGCGTACCGCAAGCTGGGCCGGACCAGCGCCCATCGGGCCGCAATGTTCGCCAACATGGCTGCGAGCCTCATCAAGCACGAACAGATTGTCACCACCCTTCCCAAGGCCAAGGAGCTTCGGCCTGTCGTGGAGAAACTTGTGACCCTGGCAAAGCGCGGAGACCTTCATGCCCGGCGCCTCGCGATCAGCCAGATTCGCGATGTCGAGCAGGTGGGCAAGCTTTTCGCCACCCTGGGCCCGCGTTACGCAGAGCGGCGCGGCGGCTACACCCGTGTTCTCAAGGCGGGTTTTCGGTATGGTGATAACGCAGCCATGGCGGTGATCGAGTTTGTTGATCGTGATCCCGCCGAGAAGGGCAAGGACTCCGGACCGGTTCAGGCGTCCGCCTTCGCCGAAGCCTGATCCTCGCGCTCAGCCTTTGGAAGTGATCTGCAGACCCCGGCCGAGCGCCGGGGTCTTCTCGTATTGACGGTCGCTGCCTGACGCGATTTCCCTTCCGCAAAGCTGTGTCTGCAGGTGGCTTGCGGGGCGGCCGTGATCGGGCCAAGGTCGCCGCAAGGGGATCCTTTACGATGACCAAGAAAGATCCGGCGCCGTCCGGCCGCAAGGCTGCGTTTGGCTTCATCTTCGCGTCGGCGCTGCTGAACGCCGTTTCGTTCGGCATCACCATTCCGATCCTCCCCATGCTCATCAAACAGTTCGCAGGCGGCGACACCGCTTCGGCGGCGGAATGGAACATGGTCTTTGGCGCCGTCTGGGGGCTTATGCAGTTCTTCTTCGGGCCGATCCTGGGCGCCCTGTCTGACCGGATCGGTCGCCGTCCTGTGCTGCTGATCTCGTTCCTGGGCCTGGCCTTTGACTTTCTGTTCCTGGTCTTCGCCCCTAGCCTTATGTGGCTTTTCGTGGCGCGGATCGTGAACGGCATGACCGCCGCTAGCTTTTCGACCGCCAACGCCTACGTCGCGGACGTCACGCCCGTCGACCAGCGGGCCCGGTACTTCGGCTTCATGGGGGCCTCTTTCGGGTTCGGGTTCCTGATCGGCCCGGTGCTTGGCGGGCTCCTCGCCGGCCCGTTCATGGAATCGCTGGTCGGGGATTTCGCCATCCGGCTGCCCTTTGCTGTCGCCGGCGCCCTGGCGCTCCTTAACTTCCTTTACGGCTTCCTTGTCCTTCCGGAGTCTCTGCCTCTGGAGAAGCGGAGTGCGCGTTTCGACTGGCGTCGGGCCAATCCGGTCGGCGCCTTGCAGTTCCTGAAAGAACAGGATCGGCTGATCGGCCTGGCCAGCGTGGGCTTCCTGTTCCAGATCGCGCACAATGTCCTGCCGGCCATATTCGTGCTCTACACCGGCTATCGCTATCACTGGGACATCCAGACCATCAGCCTGACGATGTTCCTGACAGGCGGGCTGGGGATCTTCATGCAAACCTTGGCGGTCGGTCCTGTGGTCCGGCGGGTTGGGGAGCGCGGCGCCCTTCTGATCGGGTGCGCCGGCGCCGCCCTCGGATTTCTGGCCTACGGCCTTGCGCCCACCGGCCTTGCCTACATCGCCGCCGCGCCGGTCTTCGCCCTCAGCAATCTGCTGGGACCAGGCCTTCAGGGTCTCATGTCCCGCCGAGTGGGGCCGGAAGCCCAGGGACGGCTGCAGGGCGCCAACCAGAGCCTCTCGGGCATCGCCACCATCATCGGCCCCTTCCTGTTCGGAGGGACCTTCGCCTACGCCCTGAAGCACTCTGTCCTCGCCGCCTGGCCAGGCCTGCCGATCCTGATCGCCTCAACCTTGATGTTCATCGCTCTGGGCGTGGCCCTGCGATACAGCCGGCCCGAACCCCCGACGCCCGTAGCGGGACCAGCGCCTTGACTGCGCCGGAATGCTGAGAGATCACGGCGCCAGCATCATGAGGAGCTCCATGCGTCTATCCCGTCTACTCGTTCCGGCCTTCGTTTTGCTCGCCGCCTGCTCCGGCCCAGCCAGCCGGTCCGAAGCGCAGCCGCCACCATTGGCACAGCCAACCCGGGCCGCACCGTCGGACGCCTTGAACATGAAGGCGTCCTTCGCCCCCGTCGTACGACGTGCAGCGCCCGCAGTGGTGAACATCTCAGCCAAGCGGGTTGTGCGCCAGCAGGTCGATCCCTTCTGGCAGATGTTCGGCATGGGCGTTCCGCCCAGTCGTGTCGAAGGCTCCCTGGGTTCAGGGGTCATCGTGCGCGCGGATGGCGTGATCGTGACGAACAATCATGTGATCGAAGGCGGGCAGGAAATCACGGTCGCCCTTTCGGACCGCAGGGAGTTCCCGGCGAAGGTTCTCCTGGTTGATCCCCGCGGCGACCTCGCCGTCCTGAAGATCGATGTCGGCTCCGAGCGTCTCCCGGTCATGCCCATCGATGATTCCGACGACGCCCAGGTCGGCGACCTGGTTCTCGCCATCGGCGATCCTTTCGGAGTCGGCCAGACCGTCACCAACGGGATTATCTCGGCCCTGAACCGGTCGGCGGACCCCCAGGGCGGGGCCGCGATGACCTACATCCAGACCGACGCGGCCATCAATCCGGGCAACTCCGGCGGCGCCCTTGTGGATATGGACGGCGATCTGATCGGCGTGAACAGCTTCATCGTCTCCCGTTCGGGGGGGTCCGTAGGGGTCGGCTTCGCGATACCCGCCGCCATGGTCAAGCGGGTGGTCCAGGCCGCCGCAGGCGGCGGACATGTGCTGGTCCGCTCCTGGGTGGGCGCAAGAACCCAGCCTGTCACCGCCGACATCGCCCGTTCCCTCGGATTGACGGCGCCGCAGGGCGCCCTGGTGGCCGATATCTGGCCCGGCGGGCCCGCGGACCGGGCGGGACTGAAGTCGGGCGATATCATCCTTGCGGTCAATGGCCGGCCGGCGGCTGATCCCGCGGCGGTCACCTTCGCTGTCGGGGCGGCGGCGCCCGGGGAAACGCTCGACCTGACGGTTCGTCGCGGCGACAAAGTCATCAAGGCCAGCCTCCGTGCGGAAGCCCCGCCAGCCAGGCCGGCCCGGGATGAATGGCTGGTTGATGGGCGCAATCCCTTCCAGGGCGCTACGGTCGTCAATGTCTCACCGGCGGTCGCAGATGAACTTGGCGTCGATCCCTTCACGGCGCGCGGCGTCCTGGTGATTAACATCGCCAGGGGCTTCGCCATGAACGCCGGGCTCAGACCGGGCGACCGGGTCCGCCGCGTCAACGGTCGGGAGATCGGGACTGTGAGCGACTTGCGAGGCGTTCTGTCTGTCGGGTCGGGCGCCTGGCAGGTCACGATTGTCCGGGATGACCGCGAGATCACGGCGAATTTCCGCACCTGACCCCGACCCGGGAACCGGCTAGTCTCCGGCGCATGGCCGACCTGTTCGAAGCCGCGGGCCTGACCCCGCCCAATCCTGCGCCCCTGGCGGAACGCCTGCGGCCCCGGGCCCTGGGCGAGGTGGCGGGGCAGGACCACCTGCTGGCTCCAGAGGGGCCCATCGGCCGGATGGCGGCGAGCCGCAGGCTCTCGTCGATGGTGCTCTGGGGCCCGCCGGGCGTGGGCAAGACCACCATAGCCCGCCTCCTCGCCCAGGCCGTGGGTTACGAGTTCCAGCAGATCTCCGCCGTCTTCTCTGGCGTGGCGGACCTCAAGAAGGCCTTCGAGCAGGCCAGGGTGCGCCGGCAGGCGGGGCAGGCCACCCTCCTGTTTGTCGACGAGATCCACCGCTTCAACCGCGCCCAGCAGGACGGTTTCCTGCCCTGGGTGGAGGAGGGGGTCATCACCCTGGTCGGAGCGACCACCGAGAATCCCTCGTTCGAGCTCAATGGCGCCCTCTTGTCCCGCTGCCAGGTCTTTGTCCTGAGGCGGCTGGACGAGGCGGCGCAATCCGCCCTGCTCGCCCGGGCGGAAGCGGCGGAGGGGCGCGGCCTGCCGCTCACGCCCGAGGCGCGTTCCGCCCTCATCGCCCTGGCGGACGGGGACGGACGCTACCTCCTGACCCTGGCCGAGACCCTCTTCGGCGTCGCCTCCGCTGTTCTCCTGGACCCGGAGGGGCTGGGGCGGCTCCTGCAGAAGCGCAGCCCGGCCTACGACAAGGACCGGGAGGGGCACTACAACTTCATCTCCGCCCTGCACAAATCCATCCGGGGTTCCGATCCGGACGCCGCCCTCTACTGGCTGGCCCGGATGCTGGAGGGCGGGGAGGAGCCCCTGTTCATCGCCCGTCGTCTGGTCCGGGCGGCCACGGAGGACATCGGCTCCGCAGACCCGATGTCCCTCGTGCTCGCGAATGCGGCGCGCGAGGCCTACGAGCACCTGGGGTCCCCGGAGGGAGAACTCGCCCTGGCCCAGCTGACCGTCCACCTGGCCTGCGCACCCAAGTCGAACGCGGTCTACACGGCCTTCTCGAGGGCCCGGAAGGCGGCGAGGGAGACGGGGTCCCTGCCGCCGCCGGCTCACATCCTGAACGCCCCGACCCGGCT
>JBJTFE010000211.1:0-6600 GCA_046093265.1 Phenylobacterium sp.
TTTATCAAAATAGATGCTCGTGTATAGTAAACATCAGCAATTACCCGAGAGTCAATAAATTCCGCTTTCCGTAAGGCCGCTTCAGCGACGACGATTTCGCGATCTGCTTCATCAATTCGGTTCATTCGGATCAGGCTTCGGGCGATCAGCCAGCGGGACTTGACGACGGCGGCGGCGCGCTCGTCCGGAGAGGGGAAGGTCTGCGCGATTTGCAGCGCGGCCCTGGCCTCCGAGAGCGAAGCTTCCGGCTGCGTAATCGCATTGCGCTCAGAGCTCGAAGCCAGCGCTTCAAACGCCTTCTTCTGGGCGGAAGCGGCGAGGGCGGGCCTCGGCATGCACAGGGCGAGTGCAAGAAGGCACGCCAACGCCACCTTGATTACGACCCGGGATCGATCCTGCGGGATGAAACCGAACACCATCTTCCTGCCTCCAGTTCAGCAGGACATTTGGCTGAATCCCTTAAACGAGGGCTAAGATCAGGTTCAGAAGCCGATCCGGAATCTCGCGCCGGTCAGGTAGACCGTCGGGTCCGACGTGTAGGTCGGGTTCAGTTCGGCGCGCCCGAAGACACTTACCTCCGACTGGCCGAAGGCCAGCCGACGGCCGTAGGCCACCTCCCCGGCGATCGGTCGCTCCTGCCTGGCGTCGAACGCCCGGGTGACGACGCCTTTGTCCCCCGTCAGTCGGTTGACCACCTCCACGCCGGTGAACGCCATCCGGCCCTTCTCGATGTAGAGGGGCTGGAGGATCGAAAGGCGGGCCGAGTCGCCGTCGGCGAAGAGATCGCTGGCCGAGAGGGTCGCCTGCCAGGCGGAGGTCTTCACGCCATCCCCATCGGTGCGAAGGAAGCCGTCGTCGGCCCGGGTCCGGCCGACGGATCCCGAGACCGAAAGATTGAGGCCTGCGCCGAGGTCGGCGTCGAGGCCGAGGGTCACCGCTTCGCTGGCGGCGCCGGCGCCGAGGTCGGATCTGTCCAGGGACTGAACGCCCAGGATGGCGGCGTCCTCCCGCAGGCGAACATAGGCCCCGCGCAGACTCACCTGCTCCGAGACGGCGTAGCGAAGGCCGAGGGTGGCCGCCCTGGCCGAGTACACTTCCGCAGCGCTGCCGGGTTGTACGACGGCGGTTCCCGCAGACTCATCCCGACGGTCCCGCCGCTGGGTGACGCCGGCGGTCAGATCGAGACGGTCCGTCAGGCGGGCCTGATAGCCCAGGAAGGCGCCGCCGGAGGCAAGGCCCAGCAGGGGGGCGCCGCCGCCCATGGCCGGGTCGAAGTCTGAGGTCGGGGCCCGGGACGACGGAGCCGCCAGATAGCGGGCGCCGTCGCCGAAGCCGAAGTCCGCGCTGGCCCCGTCAGTCGAGAGGTGCAGACGGGACTGGGTTTCGACGCCCTCCGCGACAAAGCCCGACCGGGCGCCCCGCGGGGCGAGGGTGAGGGTGAGGTCCGCGCCCCAGGGGTTGGCGACCGCATGGTCGCCGGGGCCAAATCCCAGATCGGTCCGGTGGAAGCTGCGGGTCTGCGTCTTCGCCCAGTCGGTCAGTTGTCCCAGGATGTAGTCCTGAAGGTATTTGGTGGCGCCGGCCTTTGTGGTGAAGGTCTGTCCGACCAGTCGTGATGACAGGGGAATGCCGAAGTCACGCTCCACCGAACCGATGGTTTCGAAGGCGTAATAATAAAGGCCAATCGACTGGAGGCCCTTCCCGGTTTCCGAGTCCAGATCCTGAAGGACCTTCTTGACGGAATTCTCGGTCATCTGTCCGGAATTTGACACCGTATACCATTTCAGGCTGCCGAAATCGAGGGGCGACTGGGCCGCCCTGATGTCGAGAAGGCCGGCGCCATAGACCGGATCTGTCCCGGGGGCGCCGAGGTCCCTTGCAGATCTCAGCAGGATTTCCGCCGTTTCGGCCGGCTTTGCGGCGAACCAGGGCCAGCGATCCTGGATCAGCGAGGCGGCGCCGGTGACCAGGGGGGCGGAGAAGGATGTGCCCGACGCCCGCTTGACCCCGCCCTTGTCGTCCTCGACCAGGATGTATTCGCCGGGTGCGACGAGGAACCGGTCCATCAGGCGCTGACCCGGTTTGCAGGCGCCGCCATCGGTCAGACAGGCGGTCCCCGGACGATTGGAAAAGCTCGAGATCTTTCCGTCGGGGGAGACCGAGCCGACGATCAGCACCTGCGGATTGGTTGCAAAGTTCCACTTTACGTCCCCGGTCTGGGAAATCCCCTCGTTGCCGGCGGAAATGACAAACAGGGCGTTCCGGGCGCCGGGGGAAACATCGGCCCGGGAAAAGACGTCGTTCCAGCCCGACGGCAGGACCGAGCCCGCCACACCCAGCGACATGTTGATGACGCTCGCCTTGTTGGCGGTCAGCATCTTCAGGCCCGCGGCGACATCCTCCCAGCCGGCGGCGCCTGTCTGGTCGAAGGGGTTGTAGGCCACCACCCGCGAGCGCGGTGAAATCCCCATGACGCCGACCCCGTCGTGGGCGCCGACCATCAGGCCGGCCACAGCCGCGCCGTGGCCGTTGGTGAACCTGGACGCGCCGCCATAGCTGACGATGTTGTTCTGGACGATGGAGCCGTTGAGCACGGTGAAGTCGAGAAGTCCGATCACAGTGTCCGCGCCGGCCCCCTGGGTCTGGGTGAGCTTGGGGCTCCAGCGAGAGGTCGCCATCCAGTGGTCCACATGATCGGCTCCGGTCACACCCATCAGACCATCATAGAGCTCCAGGAAGAACATGATCTGCTGGGACTTTGACAGGATCGAGAGGCTGTTGGGGTCCGAGGTGATCCCGTACCTTGCCTTCAACGGGTTCAGGAGCCCGCTCGTCACTGAGGTTCCGGCCCGGGCCTGGTAGGCCGCGCCCCAGAACTCGCCAGCCTTGCGGATCACATCATCGATCTTTGCGCCGACCTCGCCATATTTCGAAACCGACCCGGCGCTCTGGGCCTCGGCCCAGACGGCCATCACCTCTTCCCAGCGGCTTCCGGCGTCCTTCCAGTAGGCTCCGACCTCGGCGCCGTTCGACTTGCCCTTGGCGTCCGTATATCCGGTCAATGCACCCCAGAAGGCGCGATTGGGTGCCCCGGAACCGACGGAATTTGCCCCTGCAGAGGTTGTGGTGAACGGATTGGCGTCGCTAGAGAGCGGGTGAATGTCATTCCAGAGTGGGTGAATGTCATTCCAGAGTGGGTGTATGTCGTTCCACAATGGATGAATGTCATTCCACAGCGGATGAATATCATTCCACAACGGGGTAAGAGGGCGCGCCGCCGTGGGTGTCGGGCTCACCGGCGGGTTCCCGGAGGGACTGGTCTGTGCGTTCGCCTGCAGGGCGAACAGGGAAACCCCCGCCATGGCCGCCAGGGCGATGGAGCCGATATGCTTGGAATCCCTGCGAGACATGGTCTCTTACCCCCGTTTGCGAATTGCAACTGAACGGGTTGGCGGTACGCGCAGAAGTGTTAACAAACCTTAACGCGAGAGAGTCAATAAGTCATTAACCCTATGCGCGCGTGTCAAGGCGATGTATTGGGTTTGAGTGTCAAGCAAATTCGTAAACATAAGGTTAATTTAGAAGTAAAACGTTTTCCAAACCAAGATGGATAATATCCGTTATCCGTGTGTGAATTCCGGAACGGTCCAAATGCAGGTGAATATCGACGCAAAGGCGTGATCGCGCAGAGAATACAGGGTTATAGTTTGTGGGCTCTGGGATAGCGGGCCCGAACTAGAGGTTTATCTCCACCACCAGTGGCGCGTGGTCTGAAGGCTTGTCCCAGCCGCGCGGGTCGCGGTCGATCCGGCAGACCGTCAGATGGTCCGCCGCCTGGGGAGACAAAAGTCCGTGATCGATCCGCACGCCATTGTTTCTCGGCCAGGCGCCGGCCTGGTAGTCCCAGAAGGTGTAACCGCCCGGGCCCTCGCCGGCTTCGCTCCAGGCGTCGGTCAGACCGAGCCAGAGGAGAGCGCGCAGGGCGGACCGGCTTTCGGGCTGGAAGAGGGCGTCATCGGTCCATTCACCCGGATTGGCGGCGTCCAGCGGACCCGGAATGACGTTGTAGTCCCCCATCAGGGCGAGGGGCTCCTCGAGCCGCAGCAGGTCCGCGGCGTGACGCTGCAGGCGCGCCATCCACGCCAGCTTGTAGGTGAACTTCTCCGAGCCGACCGGGTTGCCGTTCGGCAGGTAGATCGAAGCGACCCGCACCGGGCGCGACCCCGAGACCACGGCTTCGATGTAGCGGGCCTGATCATCGGCCGGATCACCCGGCAGGCCGCGCAGGACATCTTCGAGGGGGCTGAGGCTCAGAAGAGCGACGCCGTTGTAGGTCTTCTGCCCGTGAACGGCGACATTGTACCCCAGTCGCTCGAAGGCCTCGGCGGGGAACTTTTCATCGACGCACTTGATCTCCTGCAGGCAGGCGACGTCCGGGCGCTCCGCCTCGAACCAGCGAAGCACCGTCTCGAGCCGGGCGTTGATCGAATTGACGTTCCAGGTGGCGATCCGCACGGGGTCAGATCGAGAAGCTGACGCCGCAGCCGCAGCTGGACCGGGCGTTGGGATTGCGCACCCGGAACTCCGCGCCGGCAAGCTCGTCCACGAAGTCGATCTCGGAACCCTTGAGCAGGACCAGGCTGATTTCGTCTACGAGCGCAGCGGCTCCGTCGCGTTCGATCCTCAGGTCGTCGGGGGCCGCCGCGTCGACCAGGTCGAACTGGTACTGGACCCCCGAACAGCCGCCGGCGTCGACGCCGATCCGCAGCATGAGGGGGCGGCCCTCGAGGCGCGAAAGCTCGGCGATCCGTCGCGCGGCGGCGGCGGAAAGCGACAGGTCGGGGGCGTTCAGGACTGCATCGTCTGACATAGTGCTCTATATGAGCCCGGTTTGGCCGCCTTGGAAGGGGCCGATCGCCAGGAGCCGCCTGTCGCATGGCCGTCACCCGCGCCCCCTACGCCCAGAGCCCCGCCGCCTCGCGCGGGCGCCGTCACGAGGAGCCGGAAAGCCGGACCCGGACGCCCTTCGCCCGCGACCGGGACCGCATCATCCACACCTCCGCCTTCCGCCGGCTCAAGGAGAAGACCCAGGTCTTCGTCGCCCATGAGGGGGACCACTACCGCACGCGCCTGACCCATTCTCTGGAAGTGGCGCAGATCGCCCGCTCGGTCGCGACCGCGCTTGGCCTCGAAGCCGACCTCGCCGAAACCATCGCCCTGGCCCACGATCTGGGCCATCCGCCCTTCGGCCACGCGGGCGAGGACGAGCTGGACAGCGCCATGCAGCCCTACGGCGGGTTCGATCACAACGTGCAGACGTTCCGGGTGGTCACCCGGCTGGAGCACCGCTATCCGCGCTGGGAGGGCCTGAACCTCTGCTGGGAGACCCTGGAGGGGGTCATCAAGCACAACGGACCGGTGACCGCCCGGCTGGCGCGTCCCTCCTGGAGCGCCGTCGCCGAATTCGACAGGGACTATCCCCTCGAGCTGGGCGGCTGGGCGTCGGCGGAGGCGCAGGTGGCGGCCCTGGCCGACGATATCGCCTACAACAACCATGACGTCGACGATGGCGTCGTGGCCGGAATGTTCACCCTTGGCGATGTGCTTGATGTTCCGCTGATCGGTCCGATCCTGCACGGGGTGCGGCGCGACTATCCCGACCTCGACCCGTCGATCACCCGCATGGAGGCGGTCCGGCGCATGATCGGCGCCATGGTCGATGACGTGATCGGCGAGACCACCCGACGGGTCTCGGATACGGGAGTTTCGTCCGTCGAGGCGGTTCGGGCGCTGGATCACGCCCTGGTGGCGTTCTCCCGGCCCATGCTCGAGGACCTCTCCGCCCTCCGCGAATTCCTGATGAACCGGATGTATCGGCATTGGCGCGTCAACCGCACCCGCAGCCAGGCTCGGCGCATTCTGGCCGAAATGTTCGCTCTGTTCATGGCCGAGCCGGACGTCCTTCCGGCGGAGATCTACCTTCGTCTTGAGGGTCTGGACGCGGAGTCCCGGGCGCGGGGCGTGTGTGATTACATTGCCGGCATGACGGACAGGTTCGCCATCGAGGAGCATCGCCGGCTTTTCCAGCTCGATGCCTGGAATTGACAGGACCGGGGTGCGAGACCGCGTCTGCGACGGCTAAACTACAGCCTGCGGCGTGCTCGGGCTGATTCGAGCCGGCGAGGATTGGACGGACATGTCTCACCAGGACCGTGGCGGCGACCCGAGGAACCAAGAGCCCCTGGCTTTCGACAGGCGCGAGCCGGCGCCGAGCCGGGGGCCGGCGTCCCTGACCCTAATCCTGTCCCTGCTGGTTCTCCTGGCCCTGGCGGCGGCGATCTTCGCCTTCTACCGGGGCGGGTTTTCGGAGGGGTCACGTGCGCCCCAGGCCATAGGCGAGCCGGTCGGCGACCTGCGCGCGCCGGCGCCGAACGCCGGGGGTGATGTAGATCCGGCCGCAGGACTGCGCATCTACCAGCAGGCGGAGGGCGAACCTGCACCCTTGAAGCCCAACTTCACGCCGCCGCCCGAGCAGCCCCTGCCGCGACCCTCCGCAGCCCCCGCCGCACCCCTCGCCGCAGCCAGGGCCAGGAGAACCAG
>JBJTFE010000212.1:0-6290 GCA_046093265.1 Phenylobacterium sp.
CGTGCGCGGCGGAGCCATTCGGCTGGCTGCGATGTCGTCCTGCACTGCAATGGCGACATGACCGAGATGAAGGCCGTGGCCGCCGGGACGCGCGAACTCGGCGGCGTTGCGGCGCGTCGGGCCGAGGCCGCGCTGGCGAGAATTCCACGCCGGCCCGAGCCCTTCGACCGCCAGGCGTCGGAGGCTCGCTTCGAGGCCCTGCTTTCCGGCGCGGGGGCGTGAGCATGGCCCAGGACGTTCAGCCGCGTCTGGATTTCGAGGCGGCGGAGAATGCGGCTCTGAACGGCGCGGCCCTGATCGTCGATGTCGATGGATATGAGGGTCCCCTCCACGTGCTCCTGGCCCTCGCCCGCAGCCAGAAGGTCGATCTTCTCCGGATCTCCGTAACCCGTCTGGCCGACCAGTACCTCGCGTTTGTCCAGCAAGCCCGTAGCCGGAACTTCGCCCTGGCGGCGGACTATCTCGTCATGGCCTCCTGGCTGGCCTTTCTGAAGTCGCGGCTTCTGTTGCCCCGTCCCGCGAAGGTGGCGGGGGAAGAGGCGCCGGCCGAGGAGGTCGCCGCCCTGCTGGCGTTTCGTCTCGCCAAGCTGGACGCCATGCGTCGGGCCTCCGACGCCCTGCGCACCCGCCCGCAGTTGGGGCGTGATGTGTTTGTCCGGGGTGACCCCGAAGCTCTTCGGATCTCGCCATCCACCCGGCTGGAAGGGGATCTCTACGCCCTGATGCAGGCCTATGTGGGCCAGAGACGTAAGTCGGAGGCCCGCGAGTATCGTCCCGCTCCTCCGCAGGCCTACCCCCTCGAGGTGGCCCGGGATCGACTTCGCGCCCTGCTGCCGGAACTTGACCGATGGACGTCCCTGACCGGGATCGCCCCCCATCCGGCTTCGGGGGCTTCGGTTTCCCCAAGCCGGGCGTCGTTTGTCGCTTCGACTCTTTCGGCCAGCCTTGAGCTCGTCAGGGAAGGCGCCCTTGAGGCGCGTCAGCTGGAGGCCTTTGCCGACATCTATCTCCGGAGTCGCCGGGGAGAGGCGGCGTGACACCCTCCGATCTTTCTCCCGTCGTCCCGGACCCTTCGGAGACCGAACGCCGGATTGAGGCGCTGCTTTTCGCCGCTGCCGGTCCCCTCAGCCTCGACGACCTCGCCGGTCGACTGCCGGAAGGGTCTGATGTCGACCGCGCAATTGCGGACCTGAGGCGGCGTTACTCGGGTCGAGGGGTGGAGCTCGCCTGCGTGGGACATCGGTGGCGTTTCCAGACCGCTCCCGACCTTTCCTTCCTGATGACCCGCGAGGTCGAGGAGCCCCGCCGGCTCTCGCGCGCCGCGCAGGAAACGCTGGCCATCATCGCCTATCATCAGCCTGTAACCCGCGCCGAGATCGAGGCGGTCAGAGGCGTCCAGGCCAGCCGAGGGACCCTGGATGTCCTACTGGAGCTGAAACTGGTCCGGATGCGGGGCAGGCGGCGAACGCCCGGCCGACCCGTCACCTATGGTACGACCGACGCCTTCCTTGAGCACTTCGGCCTCGCCAGCCTCGCGGACCTCCCGGGAGCCGCAGACATGCGCGCCGCAGGGCTGTTGAGCCTGGACCTGCCGGCGGATTTCAACGTGCCGACACCTGGCCTTGACGCTCCTGAGGAAGACCCCATCGAGGACGATCTGGAAGCGCCCGAGTTCCATATGGACTTCCTGGGCGCCGGCGGTGAAGACGTGAAAGACGAGGCTGGCGGCGGCTGACCCTTGGCGCTTCTGCGGCGCGGCGTCTATATAAGGGGCCCCGAGGTCCAACGGCGGCGGCAGCGGCCGATGAGGAGTTGAAACATGGGCGCACTTTCTCCCTGGCATTTGATCATCGTCGCCCTCGTGGTGCTCGTCCTCTTCGGTGGGCGAGGGAAGCTTTCGGGCCTGCTTGGCGACGCCGGCAAGGGCATTCGCGCCTTCCGCGAAGGCCTGAAGGATGACGGCAAGGCTGAAGCTCCCGCCGAGACGGCCGCCAAGGTCGAGGCGTCGAAGGAAGACGCCCGGGGCTGAACCGGACCGCCGGAACACTTCCCGAGCCCTCGGCCTTGGGACACTCTTTCTAGGACCTGGTCATGCTTCCCGAAGTCGGCGGGCTTGAATATCTCATCATCGCCGCCGTCGCCCTGATCGTGGTTGGTCCCAAGGACCTGCCCGTGATGCTGCGCAAGCTTGGGCAATGGGTCGGGCGGCTGAGGGCCATGGCCGCCGAGTTCCGCGCCAGCTTCGATGACATGGCCCGACAGTCGGAGCTTGACGAGCTGAGGCGTGAGGTCGAGGCCATGCGCCAGTCCCACGGGGCCTTGATCACCGCCGAGACCGCAGAAGTGAACCAGATCTTCAGCGAGATCGGCGACAGCCTCCAGACGTCGGACATCCAGTTCCATCCGCCCCTCGGCGGCGCGCCACCGGAACCTGAGGCGGCCCCGGCGACCGAGCCGGTCGAGCCCGCACCCCCGACCAGGCAGAAGCGTCGCCGCAAGGCCCCGGAGGCGCTGGAATGAGCTCTGCTCACGAACCTGAAGACGAGATCGAGGCTTCCAGGGCGCCCCTGCTCGATCATCTCATAGAGCTGCGCCAGCGGCTCATTCGCTCATTGATCGCTGTCGCTCTGGCCTTTCTCGTCTGCTTCGCCTTCGCCGACGACATCTACCGACTTCTCCTGCGCCCCTATGAGGCCGCCGCCGGCATCCTCGCTGCGCAGCGCGCTGCAGAGGCCGCCGCTGCGAACGCCGGATTCTTCGACGGACTTCTTCAAGCGTTGCATCTGAAGGCGGCCGACGGCCACCCCCGGGGAGGGGGTCCCTTCGACCTGCTGCTGGTGCTGATCGGCGCCAAGGAGATTCCTCCCCTTCAGGGCCAGGCGCTCAAGCTCATCTACACCGCTCCCCTCGAGTTTTTCTTCACCAAGCTCAAGCTTGCGGGTTTCGGGGCGGTGATCCTGTCATTCCCGGTCCTGGCGAGCCAGGTCTACGGTTTTGTGGCCCCCGGGCTTTACAAGCGCGAGCGGCGGGCCTTCCTGCCCTTTCTTATCGCCTCGCCGCTCCTCTTCACCCTGGGCGCGGCCCTGGTCTATTTTTTCATCTTTCCCTTCGTGCTCTGGTTCTCCCTGTCGCAACAGATCGTCGGCGCTGGAGCGATCACTGTGGAGCTTCTGCCCAAGGTTTCGGACTATCTGACCCTCGTCACGACCCTGCTGATGGCCTTCGGGCTCTGCTTCCAGCTGCCCGTGGTCCTGACCCTACTGGGTATGGCCGGGATGGTCAGTTCCTCCGCCCTGCGGGAATTCCGGCGCTATGCGATTGTCGCGATCTTCGTCGTGGCCGCGGTCGTCACGCCGCCGGATCCCATAAGCCAGCTCATGCTCGCACTGCCCATCATCCTCCTCTACGAGGTCTCGATCTGGTGCGTTCGCATCATCGAGTTCCGACGGCGGGATGAACCGGCTGAGGAGCCAATCGTCTGATCCTTTGGTCGCGGACGGTTGGCGCCCCCTGCGACGCGGACTAGACAGGGCGGCCTAGCCTTTGGACCCTCCCTTCCATGCACGACATCCGAGCCCTCCGCGAAAATCCCGACCTCTACGAGAAGGCCTGGGCGGCGAAGGGCCGGTCCGGAGACGCGGCCCGGGCGCTTGAGCTCGACCAGCAGGTCCGAGCCGCGCGGACGGCCTCTGAGGCGGCGCAGGCCCGCCGCAATGACCTGTCCCGGCGGATCGGACAGGCCAAGGCCGCGAAGGACGAGACCGCCGCGGCCGCCCAGCTGGTGGAGGTGGAGGCGCTGAAGGCCGCGGCCGCCGACGATGCCGAGCGGGAGGCCAAGGCGGACCTGGCCCTCAAGGAACTTCTCTCCAGCCTTCCCAACCTGCCCTCCGCCGACGTTCCGGAGGGCGAAGACGAGGCAGGGAATGTCGAGGTCCGCCGCTGGGGCGAGCCCTTCGCGATCAAGGCTCCACGGAACCACGCCGACCTCGGTGAGGATCTGGGCCTGATGGACTTCGAGGCGGCGGCGCGGATGAGCGGCGCCCGGTTCGTTGTGCTGAAAGGGCGCCTTGCACGCCTGGAACGCGCCCTCGGCCAGTTCATGCTCGACATCCAGACCCTTGAGCACGGGTACACCGAGGTTTCGCCGCCCCTCCTGGTCCGTGACGCGGCGGCCTTCGGGACGGGCCAGCTGCCCAAATTTGCGGAGGACCTCTTCCGAACGACCGACGGCCGGTGGCTCATTCCGACCGCCGAGGTGTCGCTGACCAATCTTGTCCGCGAGCAGATTCTCGCTGCTGAATCTCTGCCCTTGCGCCTTACCGCCCTGACGCCTTGTTTCCGGTCGGAGGCCGGCGCCTCGGGCCGGGATACCCGGGGCATGATCCGCCAGCATCAGTTCTACAAGGTCGAATTGGTTTCGATCACCGAACCGGACCAGTCCGACGCCGAGCACGAGCGCATGGTGTCCTGCGCCGAGGCCGTACTGAAGCGACTGGAATTGCCCTTTCGAACCATGCTCCTGTGCCGGGGCGACATGGGCTTCAGCGCCCGTCGGACCTACGACCTTGAAGTTTGGCTGCCCAGCGAGGGGCGGTACCGTGAGATCAGCTCCTGCTCGAATTGCGGCGACTTCCAGGCGCGGCGCATGGATGCGCGGACCAAGTCGGCTGGGGAGAAGGGAACCCGGTTCGTCCACACTCTGAATGGCTCGGGCCTTGCGGTCGGCAGGACGCTGGTCGCCATCCTCGAAAACTATCAGGATGAGGGTGGGCGGATCGCCGTGCCTCAGGTCCTTCAGCCCTATATGGGCGGAGTGACCCACATTGACGGGGTCGCCTGACCCCGTGCGCATTCTCCTGACCAACGACGACGGCATCCACGCCGAGGGCCTCGTCTCCCTGGAGCGGATCGCCCGGGTCCTGAGCGACGATATCTGGATCTGCGCGCCGGAGTACGAGCAGTCGGGCGCCAGCCGGTCGCTGACCCTCGCCGAGCCCCTGCGGGTTCGCCGCCTCGACGCGCGCCGGTTCGCCACCACGGGCACGCCGACGGACTGCGTCATGCTGGCTGTGACGGAATTGATGGAGGGGGTCCGACCCGACCTTGTTCTTTCTGGGGTCAACCGAGGCGCCAACCTGGCCGAGGACGTCACCATGTCAGGGACGGTCGCCGGGGCCATCGAGGGCATGGCCCTTGGCGTGCCCGCCATCGCGCTGTCGCAGATGAGTTGGCCGGCCCCGGGAGAGGAACTGCCCGCCCAGCCGGTCTTCGCGCCGGCAGAGCATTTTGCCCCCGGCATCGTCCGGCGATTGATGGAGATCGGCTGGCCATCCGACGTTGTGATGAACGTCAACTTCCCTTCCCGTCCGATCGCGGAAATCCGTGAAGTCGAGGTCACCCGTCAGACCTTCCGGGATGTCCATGTGCGCCAGGCCGTCCAGCGCCAGGATCCTCGGGGTGAAACCTATTACTGGATGGGATTTCGCAGGGAGCTCTCGAAGCCGGCGGAGGGAACCGACCTCAGGGCCATCTATGACGGGCGCATCTCCGTGACCCCGCTTCACATCGACCTGACCCACCAGGAGACCGTCCACCGGATGCGGTCCGTCCTGGGCGGCGCCCCTCCCAAGGCCTGAACATGGCGCGTCGCCCACAGACCCCGGCAGACCCACGCCATGCGCGACTGATGGAGGGACTGCGCGAGCAGGGGGTTTCCGACCCCGCTGTCCTCGCCGCGATCGCCTCTACCCCCCGCGACCTTTTTACGCCCGACCTGTTCCAGGAACGCGCCTTCGAGGATCAGGCCCTGCCCATTGCCTGCGGCCAGACGATCAGCCAGCCGTACATCGTCGGGCTCATGACTCAGGCGCTGAAGATCGAGAAGCGCTCAAGGGTTCTGGAGATCGGTACGGGCTCGGGCTACCAGACCGCCATTCTCTCCAAGCTTGCCCGTCTGGTCTATTCGGTCGAGCGGTATCGCACGCTCCTGTCCGCCGCTGAGGCGAGGTTTCAGACCCTCGGACTGACAAATGTCATCACCCGCTTCGGGGATGGCGGGCAGGGTTGGCCTGAGCAGGCGCCCTTCGACCGGATCATGGTCACCGCTGCGGCCCCGGAAGAGCCGCGCGCTCTTCTGGCGCAATTGAAGCCAAACGGGGTATTGGTGGCGCCGGTAGGTCGCGGGCCCGTCCAGAAGCTGAACCGCTATGTCGGGGACGGGGAGGGCGGGTTCACGGTGGAGACCCTGATGGAAGTCAGGTTTGTACCCTTGCTGGACGGTGTCGCGAAGG
>JBJTFE010000213.1:0-6904 GCA_046093265.1 Phenylobacterium sp.
ACGAGGCCCTGACGGGGCTCTGAACCGCCGCCGGGGTCCCCGTGATCAGGACTCCATTTCCTCGCGGATGGTCTTGCGGGCGATCCAGAACATGGCGAAGGCCAAGACGCCGAAGCAGGTGGAGATCATCAGCGCCCAGCGAACCCCCTGTGCCGAGCCCAGGCCTACGCCGTTGGCCATGATGTCGGAGATGATCCCGACCACGGTCGGGCCAAGGCCCAGGCCGATCAGGTTGATCACGAACAGCAGGATGGCCGAGGTGGTGGCCCGCATGTGCGGCGGCACGATCGACTGACCGATGGCGTAGACGGGGCCGTACCAGAGCGATCCCAAGAGGCCGTTGATCACCAGGATCCAAAGCGCCACGGAGGCTGAGGGCACGCTGACGGCGATGATGTAGATCGGCACGGCGATCAGCGAGGCGATGGCCGGAACAACCACGTATCCACGCAGGTCGCTCTTGGCGAAGCGGTCGGCGATCTGCCCGCCCAGCCAGGACGAGATGATCCCTGCGGTGCCGCCCATCAGGCCCAGGGCCAGGCCCATGAAGCCCACGGACTTCAGCTCGAACATGGAGGCCAGCCTTGCGACCTCTTCCCCATGCACCCGCAGGAAGAAACTGGCGGTAAACGGAGCTTGGCCATAACCGATGAAGGCCTTGCTGGCTGCGCCGAGCGCGATCAGCCAGAAGGTCTTCTTCTTCATGAGATAGGACAGGGTCTCGCGGAAGGTGGCCTGGGCGGCGGTGATCCGGGCGCTGTGCGCCGCCAGGATCTTCCGGGGCTCGCGAAGGGTCAGGAAGCAGAGCAGGGCGAAGAGAAGCCCGGGAACGCCCGCGACGAGGAAGGCGACGCGCCAACCGTACGCGTCGGCGATCAGGCCGCCCATGACGAGGCCGAGCAACCCTCCCAGAGGCGTGCCCATCGAATAGAAGGCGAGGGCGGAGGCCCGCTTTCCCTTTGGGACATAGTCGGCGATCAGGGAGTGTGCGGGCGGCGTACAGCCCGCCTCGCCGACGCCGACGCCGATGCGGCACAGGACCAGCTGGACGAAGTTGGTGGTCGCGCCGGAAAGGGCTGTGAACCCGGACCAGACCGCCACGGAGGCGCCGATGATGACCGGCCGGTTCTTCCTTTCGGCGAGCTGGGCGAGGGGGATTCCAAGGATGGTGTAGAACAGGGCGAAGGCCAGACCGCTCATCAGACCCAGCTGCCAGTCGGCCAGCTTGAGCTCATTCTTGATGGGCTCGGCCAGGATGTTGATGATCGACCGATCCAGGAAATTGATGGTGTAGATCGCCAGCAGAAGGAGCATGGCGTAGCGCGTGTAGGCGGCGGAGTACGGCGCTTCGGTGATGGCGGCTGTCGGGGGCGGTGCGATGGGGTCCGCCGATGGCGTTGCGGTCTCGTTCATGTGGTCTTCCCGGGCTCCCTGGGGCTTATTGTTTTGGTCGCTTCTGAGGCGTGGTGCTTCAGTCCCGTGAAGCCCCGACCTTCTCTATTGGCGCCTTCGGCGGCGGCCTCAAGATCAGAATGAGGGGTATCATCGCCACATTGATCAGCGTCATCCAACTGAAGACGTCGACATAGCCGATCATCATCGCCTGGCGGGTGACCTCCCCGTTGAGCTGGGTCAGCCCTTCGGAGGTCGTCAGGGCGCCCTGGAATGGCAGCAGATCATTGAGCATGGGGCTTGTCGGGTCCATGCGGGACGAGAGCTCGCTGTGGGCCAGGGCGCCGTTCTTCAGGACCATGGCCTGGACCATGGAAATCCCGACTGCGGATCCCATGCTTCGGGCCATGGTCGACAGGATGGTCCCCTCCACCCGGTGAACAGGGTTGAGGGTCACGTAAGCCAGGGTGCTCAAAGGCGCGAAGAGCAATCCGGTGCCCGCCCCCTGGATGAAGCCGCTGATAATTATGGGCTGATCGGTCATGGACAGGTCGAAGCCTGCCATCGCCCAAAGTGAGGTGATGCTCAGGACGGTGCCGATGAAAAGGACTTTCCGCGCCCCGAGTCTCTGGATCAGGAACGGAACCATCAGGAAGGAAATCAGCGACCCCAGTCCCCGACTGACGCTGGCCTCGCCGGTCTGCATCGCGGAATAGCCAAGCAGGTTCTGCATCATCACCGGCAACAGGGCGCTGGTGGAGAACAGCAGGACGCCGACAAAGAAGCTGAAGATCGTCGTACCGACGAAGTTTCCGTCCTTGGCGAGGTCGCGGTGAAAGAAGGGATGTCGCGCCGTTGCGGATTGAACCAGGAAGACCCACAGCCCCGCCAGGGCCAGGGCGAGCCAGGCCCAGATTTCCGGAGATTCCCACCAGTCCTGTCCCGGCCCCCGATCCAGCATGACCTGGAGACCGACGACGAAGGCGGTCAGGGCGGAAAAGCCGATGAAGTCAAAGGGACGCTGTCGCCCTCCGGGATCATCGGCCATGAAGGAGGACACCCCCAGGACTGCAATGACGCCGAGCGGCAGGTTGATGAAGAACACCCAGCGCCAGTTGAGATGCTCGGTGACCCAGCCCCCGATGATAGGGCCAAGGATGGGCCCGAGGATCACAGCCGAGCTCCACAGGCTCATGACGCGCGGCATCTGTTCCTGAGGGTAGCTGTCGAGCATGACCGACTGCGAAAGCGGCATGAGGGAAGCGCCCGCCAAACCCTGAAGGCTTCGGAACAGCACCATTTCCGGCACGCTGGTCGCGATCCCGCAGAGCATGGACGCGATCGTGAACCCCGTGATCGAAAGGACGATCATCCGTTTCCGACCGAACTTCATTGCCAGCCAGCCGCAGAGGGGAGTCATCACGGCGGTGGCCAGGATGTAGGAGGTCAACACCCAGGTCAGCTGTTCTGGAGAGGCGGAGATGCTGCCCTGCATCTGGGGCAGGGCCACATTGGCGATCGTGCTGTCCAGGGTGTGCATCAGCGTTGACAGCATCAGCGCACCCGTAATGGGAATGCGGTTCGCCCTGTCCTTCTCTAGGTAGTCCGGGGCGTCAGTCATCGACCGCAGACCGCCAATCTGCACCTGCGGCCGCAAAGAGGCCAATCATGTCCGAAAGTCGACGGGCCTCCGCGACCGCAAGGCTTCGCCGGGCAAGGCTGAGTTGTCGGCGGGCGTCGAGTGCGCGCAGCAGGGGCGTGCCTCCCAGGCGCACCCCGGCGACTGTAATGTCGGCGTCCTGCTGAGCCGAGTCCACCGCGCGCTGGTAGGCAGCGATCTCGCCTTCGCCCTCCTTCAGCGAGGATAAAAGGTCGCCCACCTGAGCCAGGGCGGCAAGCACGACCTGACGGTATCGGAACTCTGAATCCCGAAGCCTGGCCTCCGCCACTCTCTGGTTCGCCCTCGCCAGGCCGCCGTCGTAAAGGGACGCCGTCAAACCGGCCGATAAACTCCAGCCGCGGGAGTCGGACCGTGAGAGGTCTTCGAGCTGATTCGCCGTCTGGGCGCGGTTACCGGTCAGGAGAAGCTTCGGAAGCGGGTCAATCCTGGCCACCTTTGCCGCGATCTGCGCCGCATGCAGGTCCGCCTCGGCGGCTTTGATGTCGGGTCGGGTTCGCAGGAGCTCTGATGGCAAGGCCAACGGGATCGCCGCCGGCAAGGCAAGATCCTCCAGATGGAAATCCGGCGCCGTCCACTCCGATGAGGGGCGCCCAGCGAGTAGGGCGAGGCGCCGGCGAGCCTGTTCTTTCTGCCTCAGGAGCTCCGGAATCTGCGCCTCGTCCCGGGCCAGCTGGGCCTCGATCTGGACCTTGCCTGACCGCGACAGACCGCCCAGAGCCTCTGCGCGGTGGGCCAGATCGACAAGCTTGCGATCGTCCTCGATCACCTTTTGCGCCGCGTCGATCTGAGCGTTCAGTCCGGCTATCCTGACTGCTTCCAATGCGACGTTGGCGGAGAGCGAAAGCGCGGCTGCGTCGGCCTCCCAACGCGCCTTCTCCGCACGGGCTCCGGCCTCAGCGGCGCGCCCGCGCCCCGAACCGAAGAGGTCGAGATCGTAGCTGATCACGCCCCCGAGACTGAATATGCTGAACGTGCGACTGGGAAAGCCGCTGAAGCCAAAGCCCTTGCTGTTGAACAGCTGCCGCTCCGCCCGGGCGTTCAACCCAACATGCGGCTTCAGCAGGGCCTCTTCGGCGTCAGCCTCCGCGAGATGGCGATCGAGCACGGCGCGGGCACGCTCTAGGTCAGGCGATCCCTCCATGGCGATCCGGATCGCCTCGCTCAGATCCGGGGACCCGAAGGCAGTCCACCAGGCCTTGGACCGGGCGCCCGCCTGCATCACGACCCTAGAGGGCGTCTGGGCGTCGACCCGGGTGTAACCGGCTGGCGCCGGGGCGCCCGGCGGCGCGACGAAGGTCTCTGGTCCGGTGGCGCAGCCTCCGGTGAAAGGGAGCCCCAGGATCAGCGCAAGCGCGCCTGTCTTGAGGAGACCGTGGCGCAGGGTTCCCAGCACGGCCTCAGTCCCGGCTGCGGCCGGACCGTACGTCGACCTTCACGGTCGCCGACAGGCCGGCTCTTGAAGCCATGTCCGGCGGTGGACGGTCGAATTCGATCCGGACGGGCAGGCGCTGGGTCACCTTTACCCAATTGCCGGTCGCATTCTGCGCGGGTAGGGCGGAAAAGGCTTGGCCGGTGCCTGGTGCGAAGCTGGCGACCCGGCCCTTCAGACGGCCCTTCGGATAGGCGTCGATGTCGATTTCTACCGGCTGGCCGACGCGCATCCTCGCCACCTGGATCTCTTTGAAATTGGCCTCAACCCAGGGCCGGCCCGCCAGCAGCCAGAAGGCGGGCTGAGAGGCGTTGAGGTAGGCGCCGACGGGAAGTTGATCGACCCTCGCAACGACACCGTCAGACGGGGCGATGACCTCCGTGTAGGAGGTGTTCAGCCGGGCGCGCTCAAGCTGAGCCCTCGCCTGGAGTACCGCCGCCGCGCCGGATCCGGCCTGCGGATCGCCGCCCAGCGCGGCCAGTGCGGCTACCGCAGACTGTTCGGCCGCCTTCAGCTGCTCCCGCGCCAATCGGGCGGCATGGCGGGCCTGGTCGGCCTGCTGGACGGAACCGGCCCCGGCCGCGGCAAGACCGCCCTGCCGGGTCGCTTCAGCTTCGGCATAGTTCAGGGTCTCGCGCGCTGCGGCGACATTGGCCTGTTCGCGTCCGTAGGCGGCGCGCTGCTGGGCCACCATCTGCTCTGCGCCGGCCAGCTGGGCTTCGGCGGCCAGAAGGCTGGCCCTGGCGTCGCGAGCGTCAAGCCGGAAAAGGACCTGTCCCTTCTTCACCGCCTGGTTCTCGCGGACGTAGATCACGACCACACGACCGCTGATGGATGGCGCCACGGGGGTCTTGGCCACCTGAACAAAGGCGTTGTCCGTGGTCTGGAAACGACCGAGGGTGAGCAGATACCAGGCAATGGCCGCGGCGATCACCAGGGGTCCACCCAGCATCATGATCCAGCGTCGCGGAACGCCTCCACGTGTGCGGGCTCCGCCCGCCGGTCTTTGCGGCGTCTGGTCGCTCACCCGCGTCTCCCCGCTCTGCGGATCTCGTAGCCTACAGCATGGGCTGGGTCAGGCGTCCGAAACCTCGTCCCGCTCGCATGTTCGGCGCATTGCCGCGTCGGGGCAAGCCGTCAAATCGTCCTGCGAACGATTTTCCCGCGCGTTTTCTATTACTTAGCCAGAATGTACTTCGAAGTCCAGTTTTCCCCGACCGATGAGGCGACCGCGTAGCGGCGGACTGCGACGGAAACCGGGTGTCCCACCGTTCTCCCTCCGGAACCCGCCTTTGAGACAGGAGTTGTCCATGCGAACACGAGCTCTTCTTCCCCGACTGATCCCGTTGATAGGTCTTCTTCTGGCGGCCTGCGGCGGAGGAGGCGGCGGTTCGGGTGGTGGCGTAACCCCGACCCCGCCGGTCATCTCGGCCTTCACCGCGTCGGCCGCACAGATTCAGCCGGGTCAAACCGCGACCTTGTCATGGACAGTGCAGGGCGCCACGTCCCTGTCGATCAACCAGGGGGTCGGTTCCGTCGACGGGGCCACAAGCCGGACTGTATCGCCGGGGGCGACGACCACCTATGTCCTTACCGCTGCAAACGCCTCTGGTTCCGTCACCGCCTCCACGACGGTGACGGTGGCTGCGGCGCCCTACCCCCCAGGTCTCGTCTCGGGAAACCTTCAGGTCGGAGGCGTGACCCGCGAGTTCCGAATCTACACGCCCGCCGGTTTGACGGCGGCGCCCAAGGCGGTCGTCCTCGTCCTGCACGGCGGCGGCGGGGAGGGGCTCGAAGTCGCCAACCCTGGCGCCCACCCGCTTTCAATCTTTCAGGATGTGGCCGACCGCGAAAGCTTCATCGTCGTCTATCCCGGGGGTCGGCCGGCGACGGACGGATCGCCGGGATGGAACGACTGCCGGTCGGATAACCTGACTTCCAGCAACGCCGACGATATCGGCTTCCTCAACGCCCTGATCGAGCAGCTTCGCACCCAGTACGGGTTGCCGACGTCCAAGGTCTTCATGGCCGGAGGCTCGAACGGTGCACAGATGACCCTATCCTACGCCCTGGCTGGACCTGCCAATGTCGCCGCTGTGGCCTCTTCAAACGGGAACATGGCCAAGACACCCAAGACGGGGGCCTGCAGCGCCTCACCGTCACGGCGGCTGCCCGTCCTGATGGTGCACGGGACGGCGGATTCGGCCATGCCCTACGCAGGCGGGTGCGTGGCCAACCTGGGCGGAAACTGCAACCGCGGTCAGGTGATCAGCGCCGAGGCGACCCGTGACTTCTGGCGCCAGGCGAACGGCGCTACGGGAACCCCTGTGCAGACGGTCTTCAATAGCAACACCACCGATCCCGGGCCGGCCAACAGGCTGGCGTACTCGGGTCCGTCTGAA
>JBJTFE010000214.1:0-3868 GCA_046093265.1 Phenylobacterium sp.
TCGACCATGGCGCCGGAGGGAACGCACCTGGGCGGCGGGCCTATGGCGCGCATGGGACCCGCCGGCGGCCGCGCCGGCGTTCGGTCGCAGCGGTCCTCCGTTCCCGGCAGGGGCGCAAAGTCGATGCGACCCAGGCCCTGACCGAGGAACTGAAGAATCTGCATCTGGACTCCGCCGCCGGGGACGGGATCAGTGTCAAAGCTGGCGCCGGCGCGGGCCAGCCAGGTCACGCGGATGGTCTTGAGGAAGTCATCGCCGGGTCCGGGCGTCATCCCGGCGGTGCGCAGGGGAAAGATCGCCTCCGCCTTCGGGTCCGACAGGGCGTAGTAGACCCCGGTGACAGACTGGCTGGCCGCCGAGGCTGGACCGGCGATGGCCCCGAGCAGGCCGCTGGCGTCGGTATAGACCCGGTCCTTGCCAGACCTGAGGGCGGCGACCCGGGCGAGGTAGGCGTTAAGCTCGGCGCCGGTGGGTTCCGGCTGCACGCCGGCCGACGGGCCGCCGTCGAGGAAGATCAGGCCCGCCAGGCCCTCCACCCCGCGTCGCCCGTCCGGGCCCTTGCGGGCGGCGTAGTTCGAGACGAATCCTCCGCCCTGGCTATGCCCGGCCAGGAAGATGTTGCGGGTGCCGGAGTGTTCGCGGATCCGGCCGATCATGGCGTCGACGTCGGCGGCGTAGGTCTCGAAACCCCAGTCCGCCATGAAGGCCAGGTCCGCTTGGGTCAGCGGCTTCCACTTCGCCGAGGCGGTGGGCGGGCCCACCCGACCGTCGGGGCGAATGGAGTCGGCGCCGAGGTAGTGATTGAGGGCGATGGCGGGGTCGCCCTTCCGGCGCGCCTCCGTCAGGGCCTCGGTCTCCGCTAGGTTGGCGCCCCGGCGCTGCAGGACCCAGACTTCGAGCCGGCAGGGCTGGCCGTCGCAGGTCTGTTTCCCGGCGCGCGACACCATCTGGCTCGCCAGGAAGACCCAGTGAGGCGGGGTCGAGGAGAAGCCGGGAAGGCCGACGATGACGGCGTTGGCCGGTCTGGGCCGGTTCCCGTCCGCCGCGGCGCGAGCCCGCATGAAGCTCGCCGTGTTCAGGGCGGCCGGCGTGCCGGGCGCCTTGCCGCCGGGGACCTGGATGTACTCGGCGATCACGTCCGGATAGCCCGGGACCAGGCTGCCCGCGTCACCCTTGGGAAGGGCGGCGGCGGGGATGCTGAAGGCAAGAAGGGCGGTTGCCGAAAGGCAGGCTGCGGCGATCCGGGAAACGGCGGTCATGATGAAGTCCTCCCAGCCCCGGACGGAGCCGGGCTGAAGGAAAGTCTTGGCCAAATCCGCACAAGGCGCATCCAGACCCGAACCGGTCCAACCGGGGAAATACTGCCAACGGTCTCTCAGCAGGCCCCCTGGGCGGTCAACCGCCGGTCACCTCTTCCCAGAACTTGCGGGCCTTGTTGAGGAAGCCGCTGGATTCCGGGTGCTGCTGCTCGCCGCAGAGATCGGCGAACTCCTGCATCAGGGCCTTCTGCCGAGCGTTCAGCCGGGTCGGCGTTTCGACGAACAGTTCGACCACCAGATCGCCCCGCTCACGACTGCGTAGAGACGGCATGCCCCGGCCGCGAATGCGAACCGTGCGGCCTGTCTGAGCGCCGTCGGGGACCTTGACGGCGATGCGGTTACCCTCCTCGTCGCCAGCGCCGCCGGACAGGCAGGGCGCCTCGATCTCGCCGCCCAGCACCGCCGTCGTCATGGGTACGGGCACGGTGCAGTGCAGATCCAGGCCATCGCGATCGAACAGGTCGTGCGGCCGGACGGAAACGAAGATGTAGAGATCGCCGCGCGGCCCTCCCCGGGCCCCGGCGTCGCCTTCACCCGACAGGCGGATACGCGCGCCATCGTCGACGCCGGCCGGAACGCGGACCTGCAGGGTGCGGTTGCGCCGCACCTGTCCATGCCCGCGGCAGGTGGCGCAGGGGTCGCTGATGACACGGCCCTCGCCGCCGCAGCGCGGGCAGCTGCGTTCGATGGCGAAGAAGCCCTGGGAAGCCCGGACCCGGCCGGTGCCGCCGCAGGTCGGGCAGGTTGTGGCGCTGGTCCCCGGCTTGGCGCCGCTGCCCTCGCAGACCTCGCATGTCATGGCAGTGGCGGCGGTGATCTCCACCTCCGCGCCCGCGTAGGCCTGCTCGAGGGTGATCTCTAGGTCGTAGCGGAGGTCCTGCCCGCGGGCAGGGCCGCTGCGCCTCTGGCCGCCGCCGAACATGTCGCCGAAGGCCGAGCCGAAAACCTCCGAGAAGATGTCGTTGATATCCGTGAAGCCCGCGCCGCCGCCGCCCTGGGCGCCGTTCACACCGGCGTGGCCGAACTGGTCGTACGCCGCCCGCTTCTTGGGGTCCGAGAGGACCGAATAGGCTTCGTTGATCTCCTTGAACCGCGCGGCGGACTCATCCGACCCGCCGTTCCGGTCAGGGTGGTGTTCCATGGCCAGCTTGCGGAAGGCCGACTTCAGCGCCGCCTCGTCGGCGCCGCGGACGACTCCCAGGATTTCATAGTAATCGCGCATGAGGCGTCAGGCTTCCGATACGTCTTTCCGAAAGGACGCCGGCCCCGCGCCTGTTCAGGGCGGGGCCGGGTCCCGGTCAGGTTCAGGCCTTCTTGCCGTCTTCGGTGACTTCCTCGAACTCGGCGTCCACCACATCGTCCGAGCCGCCGGGAGCGGCGTCGCCGTCCCCGGACTGCTGGGCGGCGTACATGGCCTCACCGAGCTTCATGGAGGCCTGGGCCAGGGCCTGGGTCTTGGCGGAGATAGCGTCGGGGTCGCCGCCGTCCAGAACCGACTTCAGATCCTCGATGGCGCTGGTGATGGCCGATTTCTCAGCCTCGCCCACCTTGTCGCCATGCTCGCCCAGGGCCTTCTCCGTGGAGTGGATCAGGGCCTCGGCCTGGTTCCGGGCCTCCACCACGGCCTTGCGCTTTTCGTCCTCGGCCTTGTTGGCTTCGGCCTCGCGCACCATGGCGTCGATATCGGCGTCCGAAAGCCCGCCATTGGCCTGGATCCGGATCGACTGCTCCTTGCTGGTCGCCTTGTCCCGGGCCGAGACAGTGACGATGCCGTTGGCGTCGCTGTCGAAGGTCACCTCCACCTGGGGCACGCCCCGGGGCGCGGGCGGGATGCCGACCAGGTCGAACTGGCCCAGCATCTTGTTGTCCGCCGCCATCGGGCGCTCGCCCTGGAAGACCCGGATCGTCACCGCCGACTGGTTGTCGTCCGCCGTCGAGAAGGTCTGCGACCGCTTGGTCGGGATGGTGGTGTTACGCTCGATCAGAGACGTGAAGACGCCGCCGAGCGTCTCGATGCCCAGGGTCAGGGGCGTGACGTCCAGCAGCAGCACGTCCTTGACGTCGCCCTGCAGCACGCCGGCCTGGATGGCGGCGCCCAGGGCCACCACTTCGTCGGGGTTCACGCCGGTGTGGGGCTCGCGGCCGAAGAAGGCCTTCACCGTCTCGACCACCTTGGGCATGCGGGTCATGCCGCCGACCAGGATGACTTCGTCGATCTCGGATTTCTTCAGCCCGGCGTCCTTCAGGGCCTGCTCGCAAGGGCCGAGAGTCTTGGACACAAGGTCGTCGACCAGGGACTCCAGCTTGGCGCGAGACAGCTTGACGTTGAGGTGCAGCGGCCCGGAGGCGTTCATCGAGATGAACGGCAGGTTCACCTCGTACTGGGCGGTGAAGGACAGTTCCTTCTTCGCCTTCTCGCCCTCTTCCTTCAGGCGCTGAAGGGCCAGCTTGTCGTTCCGCAGTTCGACGCCGGTCTCCTTCTTGAAGTCCTCGGCCAGGAAGTCCACGACCCGCAGGTCGAAGTCCTCGCCGCCCAGGAAGGTGTCGCC
>JBJTFE010000215.1:0-8989 GCA_046093265.1 Phenylobacterium sp.
CAGGTGATCAGCGCCGAGGCGACCCGTGACTTCTGGCGCCAGGCGAACGGCGCTACGGGAACCCCTGTGCAGACGGTCTTCAATAGCAACACCACCGATCCCGGGCCGGCCAACAGGCTGGCGTACTCGGGTCCGTCTGAAGTCGAGTGGTGGCGTATGGATGGGGCCGGGCATCCGGTGGCAAGCCAGAAGGTGCTGGTCCCCACCACGCCGGAGAGCGGACCCCAGAACCGTGATGTGGAGTTCGCAGAGATCGCTTGGGACTTCTTCAAGTCCAAACTCTAGTCACCCTCAGCGCCCGACCCCTCCGCTCTGCACCGCCCTGTAGACCGGCAGGCCGGGTGGCGGGGCGAGGGGGCCGTGGCCGGGCAGGATCTCGGCCTGGAAGCCGGCGCAGGCCAAGGCCTCCAGAACCTGATCCGGGGGGTAGAGGGCCAGGCGGTGGGTCTCCTCGGCGTGTCGCCAGGCGCCGCCGGCGGTCTTTCGGAAGGTGGTGATCCGGCGGGTCAGGATACTGTCCGCCTCATCGCTGATCGACCCGACGGCCCAGCCTTCCCCCTCGGTGAAGCTACGGCTGGAGCCACGCCCGGGCGCGGCGGCGTCGAACAGCAGGAGGCCGCCCGGCTGCAGGGCGCCCGCGGCCCGGTCCAGGAAGTTTCCCAGGGCCGCCAGTCCGGCCCTGTCGTCGGCCATGTAGTTCACCACCTCGCCGATGGCGCAGATCGCGTCTGCCGGGGGCAGGGCGGCGGCGTGCAGCGAGCCTTCCTCGAAATGGGCGCGGGGCGCCCGGCGCCGGGCAATGGCCAGGAGATCCGGCGAGAGATCCAGGCCCCAGACGTCAACCCCCGCTTCCGAGAGGGGCTGGGCCAGGGCGCCGGCGCCGCAGCCCAGGTCGAGAACCCGGGATGACGCCGCCCGCTCCCCAAGGGCGTCCAGGATCATCTGCGCTGCAGCGGCGCCCAGGGCGCTGAACCCCCCCTGCGTGAATTGCCGCCAGGTCTTCCCGGTAGAAGTCGTCCATGGCGGTTCCTGTGCGTCTCGCGCCCGGTTCAGACCGATCTTAGCGCAGTGGCCGGCCGGGCGGAAAGGATCGGCAGGGCGCCCGCAAGGCTCAGGATCAGGGTGACGCCCAGACCTGCGCCCAGGGTGGCGAGCACCCGGCCCCAGTCGGGCGCCCAGGTGAACTCGAAGACCTGGACGATGATCCACCAGGCGCCCCCGAGACCCAGGGCCAGGGCCACGCCGCCGAGGAGAAGACCCAGGAGGCTGTACTCCAGGGCCTGCACCCCGAGGAGTTGCGCCCGGGTGGCCCCCAGGGTTTTCAGAACCACAGCGTCGTAGGTCCGGGACTGACGCGCGGCGGCGACGGCGCCGGTCAGCACCGCCATGCCGGCCAGCAGGGTCACCGAGGCGGCGGCCAGAACGGCCAGGGCCATCTGGTCCAGCAGGGTGCGGGCCTGCCCCAGGACCTCGCGCACCGAGATCACGGAGGCGCCGGGAAAGGACGTCAGAATGGCCCGGGCGGCTTCGGTCTCCCGCTCAGGCGGCAGGGTCACGGCCCCCGCCAGAGTGTGGGGAGCTTCGGCCAGGGTGCTGGGCGGGAACACCATCAGGTAGTTGAAACCCATTGTGTCCCAGTCGATCCGCCGGAGGGACGCGATGCGAGCCGGGATCTCCCTCCCCAGAACACTGACCGTCAGGGTGTCGCCGACCTCCAGGTCCAGCGCTACGGCGACTTCGTCGTCCAGAGAGACAAGTGGAGGGCCTGAGTAGTTCCGGGGCCACCATTCGCCGGCGGTGATACGGCTCCCCTCGGGCAGGTCCGCCGCATAGGTGACGCCGCGCTCGCCGCGCAGCACCCAGGCCTCCCGGGGGATTTCCTTCAGGTCCCGAACCCTCTGATCCCCATAGGCGATGATCATTCCCCTCAGGGCGGGGACAAGGTTCACCTCCGCCCCCGGCGAGGCTGAGGTTACGACCCGTCTGAAGGTCTCGGCGTCGCCCGAGGGAATGTCGAGAACGAACTGGGATGGGGCCCGGACCGGGACCGAGCGGGCAATCTCTGCGTCCAGGCTGGTCTGGATGGCCGCGATCAGCACGAACAGGGTCAGGGACAGACCCATGGCGATCACCAGGGCCGGGGTCTGGGAGCCCGGCCTGTGAAGGTTCGAAACGGCGAGCCTCAGGAGAGGTGACGAAGGCCGCGGCAGCCTGCGGGCGAGGAATGTCACGGCCGCGCCGACTCCCAGAAGGAAGATCAGGCCTCCCGCTGCGGCGGCGAGGATGCCGGCGGAGTACCAGGGCTCTTCCGCGGTCAGGATGGCGAGCCCGATCGAGAGGCAGGCCGCTCCGGCCACAATCGCGGCGTCGCGCAAGGCCGGGCGCCCCGGGGGTTCGAGCGAGGACCTCCAGATCGCGGCGGGGGGGGTCGATCCGGCCCGGGCGAGGGGAAGCCAGGTGAAGATGAAGGTGATCAGCAGGCCCTGCACGGCGGCGAGAGCCAGGGGAGCCGGATGCAGGGAGAATTCCGGGCGCACAGGCAGACGATCGCCGATCAGGGAAAGGATCAGGGAGGGCGCGGCCGCCCCCGCCGCGAGGCCCGCCAACACCGCCGCCCCCGCGACTGCGCCGACCTGGAGCATATAGATGGCGGTGATGTCGCGCCCCTGTGCGCCCAGAACCTTCAGGGTGGCGATCGCTCCGCGCCGGGCGGTGAGATAGCCCGAGACCCCGTTGCTGACGCCGATGCCGGCGATCACCAGGGCGGCCAGGCCGATCAGGCCGAGGAACTGGCCCATGCGCTCGAAGAAGCGGCTGGCGCCCGGCGCCGCTCGGCCGTGGTCGCGCACCTGCCAGCCCGCCTCGCCATGAGCGCGCCTCAGGTCTTCGGCGACGCGCTCCGGCCGGCTTCCGTCGCTGTCGGTCAGCTTCACCCGGTACTTCGTCTGGAAGAGGCTGCCCGGCTGGATGAGCCCTGTTCCGGGCAGGTCCTCCAGGCGGATCAAGGCGGCTGGCCCCAGACTGAAGCCCTCGCCCACACGGTCCGGCTCGTCGTCAAGGATGCCGGCCACGCGGAACTGGGCGCGACCGAATCCGAGGGTCTGTCCCTGTCCGATCCCCAACCGTTCCGCCAGACCGCGCTCGATCAACACTTCTCCAGGACCCGGTCGCGGCGAGACCTTCGCGCCGGCGGACGTCGAGACCTTCAGCTGTCCATAGAGGGGGTATGCGCCATCGACGCCCTTGAGCTCGGCAAGCATGGGCGGACCCGAGCCGCCCCGCGCCATGGCCCTGAGCCGGATCGTCTCGCTGACCTGGCCGAGGCCGGCCATGATCTTCTTCTCGTCCGGGGTGGCGTATCTCTGCGTCAGGGCGACCTCAATGTCGCCGCCCAGCAGCTCACGCCCCTTGCGGGTCAGCTCTCCCGTGATGGCGGCGGTCAGGCTGCCAATGGCCGCAAGAGCGGCTACGCCGAGGAAGAGGCACAGGAACAAGAGGCGCAGCCCCCGGAAGCTGGCCGAGAGGTCGCGGCGGGCGATCCGCCAGAGCGTAGAGAGCGAAACTGGGGTCATGCCAGCCGGTCGGCGACGATACGCCCATCCGCCATCTCGACGATCCGGTCGCAGCGCGCCGCAAGTCCCGGATCGTGGGTGATCATCACCAAAGTCGCCCCGGCTGCAGCGCGACGCTCGAACAGGAGGTCGGCTACCCGGCGGGACGTGACCCCGTCCAGATTGCCGGTTGGCTCATCCGCAAAAATGAGCCCGGGACCGGGGGCCATGGCGCGGGCTATGGCCACCCGCTGCTGTTCTCCTCCCGACAGCTGGGCGGGATAGTGCGACAGACGGTCGGCGAGGCCCACGGCCGTCAGCTCGGCGACGGCGCGTTCGCGGGCGTCCCCGGTTCCGCAGAGCTCGAGCGGGGTAGCAACGTTCTCAAGGGCCGTCATTGTCGGCAGAAGGTGGAAGGCCTGGAGGATGATCCCGATCCGGCCACGGCGCGCGCGGGCGAGGGCGTCCTCGTCGAGGGGCCCGAAGTCCTCGCCGTTGATCCGCACCTCTCCGGAGGTCGCGCGCTCAAGCCCGGACAGGACCGCCATCAGGGACGATTTTCCGGAACCCGAGGGCCCCAGGACAGCCAGGCTCTGTCCGCGGGGGGCGTCGAGGTCAACGCCCTTGAGGATCTCGGTGTTTCCAAGCGAGAGTATCACGCCACGCGCGCGGATCATCAGGTCGGTGTCGGCGTCGCTGTGGGTCATCAGTGGAGGCGTCCGGTGCGTTCGGGATCGTGGCTATATGTGGTTGTGGCGGGGCTTTGCCAGTTCGTCCTGGCCTGTTCTCCGGGCGGCGATGCGCCCCGGACACAGAAGTCGCCCGCTGCAGAGGCGGCCTTCGAGGGCCCCATCGTGGTGGCCTTCGGAGACAGCCTGTTCGCCGGATATGGTCTTGAGCCCTCGCAGGGATTCGCGCCGGCCCTGGAGCGGGCCCTGGCCAGTCAGGGCGTCCGGGCCCGGGTGATCAATGCGGGGGTCTCGGGAGACACCACCGCCGCGGGCCTGGCCCGTCTGGCATTTACCCTCGACGGCCTGCCCCGCAAGCCGGATCTGGTGATTGTCGGGCTGGGCGCCAACGATATGCTGAGGGGGCTTAGTCCGGCGCAGACCCGGGCCAACCTTGAGGCGATCCTGGCAGAGCTCAAACGCCGGGGCGTCCCGGCCGCTCTCACCACGATGATGTCGGCGCCGAACCTTGGCGAGGACTACGCGCGGGCGTTCAACCCGATTTACGCAGACCTGGCCCGGTCGACAGGCGCGGGGCTCTATCCCTTCTTCCTGGAGGGCGTGGCGGGTCAGCCGGAGAAGCTGCTGCCGGACGGCATGCATCCCAACGCCCGGGGCATTGAGGAGATCGCCGCCCGGCTTGCCCCGGCCGTGGCGGGCGACCTCCCCGCAGATTGACGAAGAGGGGCGGACCGAAACCCGCCCCGTCCCGATCACTTCGCCGCCGGCGCGGAGGCGATGACCTCGACCTGCAGGCCAAGCTTGTCGAGTTGGGGCCTGACCACCGAGGCGTCGCCCACGACCACGAAGGTCAGCCGGGAAGGATCGATGACCCGCCGGACCGCCAAGTCCATGTCCGCCGCCGTCATGGCGCCATAGCGTTCGGGAAGCCGCTCATACCAGTCGTCAGGTCGATTGAACTCGGTCAGCGTCGCGATGCCGTTCAGCACCGAGGCGCTGCGCTCGAACTGGCCGGGCAGTTCCCGCGTCGCCCCTTCGATGGTCAGCTGACGTTCTTCGGCGGTTGTGCCCCGGTTGGCGGTGAAGTCCCGAATCTCCTTCATGATCTCCGAGATCGAATCGGCGGTGCGGTCGGCCTGGACGGGGGCGCTGACCCGGAAGGCCACGCGCTCGGCCACCTCCGGCACGCCGGAGCCGACCCCGTAGGACCAGCCTTTCGTCTCACGCAGATTCATGTTCAGGCGTGAGAGGAAGCCGCCGCCCAGCACCTCGTTGCCCGCCTGGAGGGCCAGGAGGTCATCCCCGCCCTTGGCCTGAAGGACCTGACCGGCTGAAATCACTGACTGGGGCGACTTGGGACGATCGATCAGGACGACCCGGTTGCCCGACGGCGCCGGGGGCTCGGCAAACACCTTGGCGCCCTTTGCTGTCCCGGTCGCCGCCTTCCAGTCGCCAAGGGCCGCGTCGAGCTGGGGCAGGAGTTCTGCGAGGGGCTTGTCCGAGACGATCAGCAGGCGTCCGTTGTCCGGCCGGATCCACTGGTCGTGAAGGGCCCGGAGGTCCGCCGGGCTGAGAGCCCCGACGACGGAGGCGTCGCCCGCGCCGCTGGCCCGGACGCTGTAGGGATGTCCGGCGCCGTAAAGCCTCCGCGAGAGTTCCGAGACGGCGACGGCTTGCGGGTTGTTTGCCTCCGACGAGATCCGAGCCAGTTGCTGGCCCCGGATCCGCTCGACCACCTGCGGCTCGAAGGTCGGTCTGCGCAGGACGTCGGCGTAAAGGGCGAGGGAGGGCGTCAGGTTCGGGGTCAAGGCGTCGAGCATGACCGTGGAGCGGTCCGCGCCGGCCGACGCGCCGACCCTGGCGCCCAGGAGTTCGACGCGCTCGGCGATCTCGCGGCTGGAGAGACCTCCGGCGCCCTCCGTCAGGGCGCTGAGCATCAGGGACTGCGCCCCGTACCTTGCGGCGCCGTCCGCAGCCGTCCCGGCGTCGAAGCTTGCGGCGATGAGGGTTCGCGGCTCCCCTGCGCGGCGCGCGTACACGACAGGCATTCCGTTCGCCAGGCGGGCGCGCTCGATGTCCGGGAAGTCCAGGGTCGGGACCTTGCCGGCGCCTGGTACGGTCGCCTCCGCACGGGGTGCGCGCGGCGCAGCCGCGACGCCAGTCCGGTCGATCACGGCGCCCTTCGCTTCCTTGTCTCCCCCCAGAGGGCCGCCATCGAGATCACGCTCACCCGGATCGACCCGCAGGGCGAGGGCCGGCCGGCTGAGCCAGGTCTTCAGGGCGGACTGCACGGCGGCGGGGGTGAGGGCGGCGTAGGCGTCGAGCCGCTTCCGGTAGAGCTCGGGGTCATTGGCGTAGAGCTCACCCTCGGCAAGGGTCACCGCCTTGCCGCCAAAGCCGCCAACAGCCTCCGTTTCGCGAATCTTGCCTGCAATTTCCACACGGCGCGCCCGGTCCAGTTCAGCAGGGGTGGGGCCCGTGGCGATCAGTGCGGCGATCACCTCGTCCATCCGCTTGGCCACGAGGTCCGGTGAGACACCCTGACGGACGTCCGCCGCCAGGGTCAGGATCCCCACCGACTGGAACACTCCGAAGTCCGCTGTGACAGACACGGCGATCTTCTCGTCGCGGACCAGCGCATTTTCGAGGCGCGAGGAGGACAGGCCGCCCAGGACGCTGACCCCCGCTTCCAGGGCGACGGAGGACAGGTCATTCAGGCCCGGCGTGGACCAGCTACGGTAGATCCGTGTGGTCGCGACCCGGTCCTTGTGGGTCAGGCTGACGGGCGCCTTGAGGGTCACCGGGCCGTCCTGAACGGGAGCCACGCGGGGGCCCCGGGGGATCGCTCCGAAGTACTTTTCGACCAGGGGGCGAGCGGTCGCCAGGTCGATATCGCCGGCCAGGACCAGGACGGCGTTGTTCGGGCCATAGTTATCGGTGAACCAGCGCTTCACATCGTCAAGCGAGGCCGCGTCGAGGTCGGCCATGGAGCCGATCGTGCTGTGACGGTACCCATGGCCCGGATGGAAGAGATTGTCGTTGATCAGATAGTCCACAAGGCCGAAGGGCTGGTTGTCGTACTGACGCTTCTCGTTCTGGACAACGCCCCGCTGGTTATCGAGCTTCTCCTGGGTGACGGCGCCCAGGAGGTGGCCCATGCGGTCGCTCTCCAGAAACAAGGTCCGGTCCAGGGCGCCGGTCGGGACGGTCTGGAAATAGTTGGTCCTATCGAACCAGGTGGTCCCATTGAGGTCGGTGGCGCCGACCTCCTGGAGCGGCTTGAAGTAGTCGCCAGGCGCGTTCTCCGACCCGTTGAACATCAGGTGCTCAAAGAGGTGCGCGAAGCCGGTGCGACCGGCAGGCTCATGCTTGGACCCGACCCCGTACCAGATGGAAACCGCGACCACCGGCGCCTTGCGGTCGGTGTGGACAAGCACCCTCAGGCCATTGGGCAGGGTGAAACGCTCGTAGGGGATGTTCACAAGCCGGGCGAGCTCCGCCGCGGTGGCTGGCCGATCCGCAGCCGCTGTGGCCGGAAGGGCGGCGGCGGGCGCGGCAAAGGCCGGAGCGGATGTCAGGGCGACAAGGAGGGCGAGGCTCGCGCCTGTGAGAAGCCTTCTGGCAGAGGTCATGAAAACTCCGGGTGTTCGGTCGCCGCCGCGGTGCGCACGGCCAGTGTGTCCTGAATTAAGGCCATACGGCGGCAAGGCAAGGCCCTTCGCCCAAGAACAAGACCACTGGACCTTGCGGCCAGACGGTCCAATATCGCCTCAACCAACAGGCATGCCGGGGGAGATGAGCAATGGCCGACGGATCTGCGCCGCGTGCGGCGGTGACGGGAGCGAGCGTCGACGTGGCGGTCGTGGGCGCCGGCTTCGGCGGCCTCTACATGGTGCACAAGGCCCGGGAGGCCGGACTGACCGTTCAGGGGTTCGAGGCGGGCGGCGACGTCGGCGGAACCTGGTACTGGAACCGTTATCCCGGCGCCCGGTGCGACATTCCTAGCCTCTTCTATTCCTTCACCTGGTCCGAGGATCTCGCCCGGGAATGGCGCTGGAGCGAGAAGTACGCGCCCCAGCCGGAGATCCTGAAGTACGCCGAGCACATCGCCGACCGTTTCGACCTGCGGCGGGACTTCCTGTTCGACACCCGGGTCGAGAGCGCAGTCTTTGACGAGGCGACCGCCCGGTGGACGGTGCGCACCAATCGCGGCGACGAGGTCTCGGCCCGCTGGGTGGTGATGGCGACGGGCTGCCTGTCCGTGCCCAAGTCCCCGGATATCCCCGGTGCGGATCGGTTCAAGGGCGAGACCTATCTGACGGGCCTCTGGCCGCATGAGGGCGTGGACTTCGCCGGCAAGCGGGTTGCGGTGATCGGCACGGGCTCCTCAGCCATCCAGTCCATACCGCTGATCGCCAGCCAGGCGGCCCAGGTGACGGTGTACCAGCGGACGCCCAACTTCTCGCTTCCGGCCCTGAACTCGCCCCTGGCGGACGCCGAGGTCGAAGGGTTCCTGGAGGGCTTCACCGCCTATCGCGACATGCTGCGCAGCGGACAGTCGATCTTTCCGGCCCCGCCGCCGGACTATCGGGTTCAGGGCGAGGAACTGGAAACGCTCAAGGCGGGCCTGTGGAACGGCATGGGGCTGATGTCCCTGTCCGCCATTCCCAACCTCATGCGCATGCCCGACCTGAATGAGGAGGTCTGCGAGCATGTCCGCGACCGGGTGCGCCGGATGGTGCGGGATCC
>JBJTFE010000216.1:0-7794 GCA_046093265.1 Phenylobacterium sp.
GCTTCGCGAAGATCGCCGCCGAGGCGGGCATGTCGCTGTTGACCCTGGCCACGGCCTGATCCAAGCAGCATGACTTCGTGGCCTCCACCATCGTCGGCGTCACCCGCGAGGACCAGCTGGACGACATCTTCGCGGCGGCGGGCGTCGGGCTGCCGCCGGAGGTCCTGAAGGCGATCGACGAGGGCACCCGCGACCAACTGTATCCTAAGGGCTGAGGCCCCCGAACAGGACCCGCCCCTTGGCCGCGCCGGCTCCGATCCTCGCTGACACTGCGGGCGCACGTCCGGTCCCTCAGAACCCGGCTCTGGGGATTCTCCTTCGCGTCCTCGCCATGGCGCTGATAGCCCTCCTCGCGGCCATTGTGAAGTTCTGCGCCGAGCGCGGGGTGCCCGTTCTGGAGATCATCTTCTTCCGGAACGCCTTCGCCTTCATTCCCGTGCTCCACTACATCTGGAGGACTACCGGCTTCGGCGTGCTCCGGACGCGCCGTCCAGGGGCCCATCTGGTTCGGTCTTCCGTCGGCCTGACCGGGATGGTTTGCGGCTTCACGGCCGTCAGCCTTCTGCCCCTGACCCAGTCAACCGCCATCTCGTTCTCAGCTCCATTGTTCATGGTCGCCCTCTCAGCCCTGATCCTGAAGGAGCCGGTGGGTCCCCATCGCTGGGTCGCCGTCGCCGTGGGCTTCATCGGCGTCCTGATCATGGTTCATCCGGACCCCCGCCAGTTCGTCGGGGTCGGCGTCCTCTTCGCCATTGCGGCGGCCGTCGGATCCGCGGGCGCCATGATCGCCATCCGCGAAATCAGCCGCACGGAGCCGGGTCCGACCATCGTCTTTTACTTCACGCTCGCGGGCGCTGTGGCGGGACTGGCCAGCCTGCCCTTCGGGTGGGTCCTGCCGGGTCCGGAAGTTCTCCTCCTGCTCATCGCCTCCGGCCTGATTGGCGGGACCGGCCAGCTGCTCCTGACCGAAGCGATCCGCCGGGCGCCGGTCGCCGTCGTCGCGCCATTCGATTACACCCAGCTCGTATGGGCGGGCGTGATCGGATTCCTGATCTGGGGTGAGACGCCGGCGATGCTGACCCTCATCGGGGCCATGGTGGTGGCCGCCAGTAGCACCTATATTCTGTGGCGGGAGATCGGGCGCTCCCAAAGCTAGGTCGCCCTCAGCCTTGGAGCCAGTTATGCAGTATCGTTGGACGTGCGCCGCGATCGGTGCAGCTTTGGTGATGGGAGCGGCCGGGTCAGGCCATGCGGCGATCACGGTGCTGGGCGGGGGTTTCGCCGAAGCCTGCTCTGAGGCCGCCATGACGGGCGAACGCGACAAGAGGTTCGAGGAGCTCTGCACCCTCGCCCTTGAGACCGAAGCCCTGAACCTGCGGGACCGCGCTGGCACCCTGGTCAACCGCGGCGTCTTCAAGCTCCGCCGCCAGGAGTACTCCTCCTCGCTCCGAGACTTCGACGCCGCCCTGAAGCGGGATCCGAACATGGGCGAGGCTCTGGTCAATCGCGGCGCGGCCCGCATCGGTCTGAAAGCCCCGGAGGCCGCCCTCGCAGACATCGACCGGGCGCTTGAGCTGGGCGTCTCAGAGCCCGCCAAGGCGCACTACAACCGCGCCCTGGCGCACGAGCGCCTCGGTGATCTGAAGGCCGCCTGGGTCGACTACACCAAGGCCGCCGAACTGGATCCCGAATGGCAGGCGCCTCGCACGGAACTGACCCGCTTCACCGTGAGCCGGAAGTAGGGAACTCAGGCGGACGTTCCCGCCGCGCCTGTTCCGAGTTTTCAGCCTCCGGCGCTGGCGGGTCGAGGCCGTTGGCCGCCGGGACTTCGGGCAGGGCTTCGGGACGTCGCCCCAGCACCTTGAGGCCCGCAAGGACCGACCCCAGGAAGCTCAACAGCTCGCCCAGGGGGGAACCTCGGGGCGCAGGATCGGTCATGGCCGCGCCCCACCCTCGGCCGCCAGAACCCCCGCACTGACCTCGCGCCAGAGGTCCTCCGCCGAGCTGGCGAACCTGAGAAGCTGCAGGTCGGCCGCGTCGATCATCCCGTGGTCAACAAGAGCCTCGAACCGCACGAGGTCGCGCCAGTAGCCCTCGTCAAAGAGGACGATGGGCACCCTCGGCCCCTTGCCGGTCTGGACCAGGGTGAGGATCTCGAAAAGTTCGTCCAGGGTGCCGAAGCCGCCGGGAAAGGCCACGAGGGCGTTGGCGCGCATGGCGAGGTGCATCTTCCGCATGGCGAAGTAGTGGAAGCGGAAGGCGAGCCCCGGCGTGATCCAGGGGTTGGGGAACTGCTCGTGGGGCAGCGAGATGTTGAACCCGATGGTCGGCGCCCCGGCGTCGGCGGCGCCCCGGTTAGCGGCTTCCATCAGGCCGGGACCTCCTCCGGTGGCGATGACGTTGTCCCTGGGGCCCGCGCCCGTCGGGCCATCAAGGGCGCCGCCGCGCTCCGAGGCGATTTGGCCGAAGGCGCGGGCCTCTGAATACCAGCGCCCCTTCTCCCCGGGATCATCCTCCCGGACCCGCGCTGAACCGAACACGACGATAGTGGAGCGGATACCCCACGATTTGAGGGTCTGGTCCGCCTTTTCGTACTCGAGCAGGAATCGCACGCCGCGCATGCTCTCGCCCAGCAGGAAGTCGGGATCGAGGGCCGCAAGGCGGTAGGCCGGTTGAGAGATCAGGGCCCGAGGGTCCCCTTCATGGGCGCCGGAGTGCGTTATCATCGGGCGTCTGCTCGACTGGGCATGGCCCCAGCTATAGGAGGTCGACCGTCAGGAGGCAATCTGGCCGGGTCAGGCGGTGGGCGCCTGGCCCAGGGCGTGCCTGATGGTCCGGATCAGCCGATCATCCATCAGCGGTTTCTCAACAATCGGCACCTGCATCCGGCGCGCCCGTCTGCGCAATTCCGGGCCGGGATGGCTGGTGATCAGGAGCGCCGGCATGTCCTGTGCACGGGCCCGAAGGGCGCCGACCGAGTCCAACCCACCCATTCCGGGAAGGTTTTCGTCAACCACCAGACAGACATCCGCGACCGGCAGGTCCGCCCCCAGCAGCTCCTCCGCAGTGGCGAAGGTCTGCACCCGGTAACCGTCCAGCTCGAGTGCGAACTTCAACGCGTTGCGAAGGGCGCCGTCATCGTCGACGAGCACAAGGGTCGGAACTGGGAGCATGGCTGACGGCATGTGACGCCCAAGGTCGCGAATCCAGAAGCAGGCTGCCCTTGCGCGGCGGGCTCGGCCTTGATCCAGCGCAAGCTTTCAGAATCCCGCCAGGATCGACATTCGGACCAGCTCCGAGAGGCTCTTCGCCCCGGTCTTGGTCATCACATTCGCCCTGTAGACCTCCACCGTCCGCGGACTGATACCCAGCTCTCTGGCGATGACCTTGTTGGCCTTGCCGACCACCACGCCCTGCAGAACTTCGGTTTCCCGGGGGGACAGCGAGGCGAGCAGGGTGGAGAAAGCGTTGCCGTTCGCCGGCGCGCCCGGGTTTGCGGGTTTCGCGACGGCCTCATGGATCGCCCTCAGCAACCCCTCATCGTCAAACGGTTTCTCGAAGAAGTCCAAGACCCCGCGTTTCAGGGCCTCAACGGCCATAGGGACATCGCCATGCCCGGTGATGACGATGACCGGCGTAGAGATACCCCTCGTCTTCAGCTCCGCGATCAGCTGCAGACCGGTTATGCCGGGCATCCGCACGTCCGTGACGATACAGTCGCCGGTCAGAGTTTCCTCTGCCGCAAGAAAACCCGCCGCGGAGTCCCATGTCCGGCAGGCGAGGCCGGCGGTTTCGAGAAGGAAGGCCAGAGAGTCGCGGATCGCCTCGTCATCATCGATGACGTGCACGAGGGGAAGCTCGGCGCTCATGTTTCGGCCTCGTCTTCAGGCGGAAGCTCTCCTTTGCGTAGCGTGAAACGGAAGATAGCGCCACCTTCCGGGCGGTTGCGGGCGTCGATCTCACCGCCGTGCGCTTCGACAATGGTCCTACAGATGGACAACCCCACGCCCATGCCCGTTTCCTTGGTTGTCATGAACGGCTGAAACAGGCGCTCCAGGGCCTCCTGAGCGAGGCCTGGACCGGAGTCGGAAACCTCGACCTCGACCCAATCGTTCTCACGCGGGCGGGCCGCCACGACCAGAATTCTGATGGGAGACTCGCTCATCGCCTCGACGGCGTTGCGCATCAGGTTCAGCACCACCTGCTGGATCTGGACCTTGTCCGCCAGGACCGGACCTACCGAGGGGTCGAGACTGAATTCCAGGCGTACGCCAGAGTCCCGGGCGCCCATCATCGCAAGGGCGCCGGCCTCCTCGATGAGCTTCGGCAGAAACTCGATCCGCATCGCCGCTTCGCCCTTGCCGACGAAGGCTCGAAGTCTCCGGATGATCTCGCCTGCGCGCAGGGCTTGTTCGCCGGCGGCGTTAAGCGCCGCCTTGTCCCTCGCCAGGTCCGGGGCCCCGGACTCCAGCAGCCGCACCGAGCCCTTCATGTAACTCGCGATCGCCGAAAGGGGCTGGTTCAGCTCATGCGCCAGCGCCGAAGCCATCTCGCCCATGGAGGTCAGACGCGAGACATGGATGAGTTCGGACTGCAGGTCCTGCAGTCGCCGTTCCGTCGCCTGGGTCTCGGTAAGGTCCCGAATGAAGCCGGTGAAGAAGCGTCGACGGCCTGTGCGCATCTCGCCGACCGCCAGCTCGATGGGAAAGGTGGATCCGTCCTTTCGCAGGCCGACGGCGACGCGACCGATACCGATGATGCGGCGCTCCCCAGTCTCCATGTAGCGCCCGAGATAGCCGTCATGCCCCTGGCGATAGGGCTCCGGCATCAGCATCCTGACGTTCCGGCCCACCGCCTCGACCGCCTTCCAGCCGAACAGACGTTCGGCGGCGGCGCTGAAGGAACGGATCGTCCCGATCTCGTCAATGACGATCATCGCCTCGGGCACGGTGTCGAGGATCGACTGCAGGTGATCCTCTCTCCGCCGGGAAATCTCCAGCATTGTCCGCGCCGCCACGGACATCCGCCGGAAACGCCACGCCGCCGCCGCCACAGCCCCGGATGCGGCGAGGTAGAGGGCGAGATTTACCGTCTCCTGAGCGCCCATCTGCGGACGACCACCGGTCAGAGCGAAGGCGCCGCCAAGACCCAGCAGGGCGGCGAGGATGACCGGACCGGCCCCGCCCGGGATGGCCGCCGCCAGGAGGGCGGGCGCGAAAAGGAAGAGATCCAGTCGCTCGATCGGTCCAGGGCTGAAGGCGACCCGGGCGACGAGGACCAGCATGACTGCGGATACCGCGACGCCATAGGCCAGCCAACGCCGGCGCGCCGGCTCGCCTTCAATTTCCCGCTGGATATCCGCGTCCATGACACGGACTCCTAGATCATGTTCCGATCAGTGGGAACCGGTTATCGGATCGAAATACGATCTAACGTATTGAAGTTAGAGCCTGTTTCCCGTCGACGGAACGTCCAAAGGGAACAGCCGCCCCTAAATCCGCCAGGTCGGACCCGGTTTCCATCGGACGGCTCGCGTCCGCCCTTAGGAACCAGAACTAGTGGCTCAGGAAGACAAATCGCTCGCAGGCGTGCAGCAGGTGGCGGGTCACGCCGCCCAGCACCCACTCATAAGCGCGGCTGTGACCATAGGCGCCCGAGACGATGAGATCCGCGTCCATCTGGTCAGCTTGCGCCAGAAGATCAACCTGCACGTCGTCGGCGCGCGACACCGCCACGTGGGTCCGCGGACGCGCCATGCTGTGGCGGGCGATCATCCCCGCCACATCCTCCGCCTGGGCGCTGAGCGCATCCTGATCCTCGCGGTCGCCGAGGGCGACGATCAGGATCTCGTCGGCCATGTGCATGAACGACAGGGCGTCTGAAACCGCCCTGCGCGCTTCTCTCGTATCCTTCCAGGCCACCAGGATCCGACGTGTCTGCAGGCGTCCGCCATGCGGCGGCACGACGAGCATCGGCCGGCCGGAACTGATCAGGAGCTCGGCGGTGTTCGCGGTGTTGTAAATGTCCCCCGTACCCGCCGGTCCGCCGGCGACGATGAGGTCGACGGCCCGGGCGACCCGCGCCATCGCCATTGTCGGGAGATCGCCCACAGACCGCCACTCTGTTTTCGCTCCCTGAGCGTGCGTCGCGAAAGCCGCCTTGGCGGCCTCCAGGTTGCGGGTCTGTTGTTCATATAGCAGCGGCGTCCATTGGCCGGTCCCAAAGCCGTAGGGATCCGTCGCGGCGATTGGCGGGATAGCCTCAGCGCCAAGGCCGATGAGCAGCGCATCCAGCTTGGCGGCGAGGGCCGCAGCGGCCTCGGTCCGAAGCCGAGAAATCTCGCCGGGTTGCGCATGAACGAGCAGGGAGCGGAAACTCATGATCTAGCCTCCATTAGGGCGCCCTTGGCCTCTGGCCGGTGATGATCGGCGTTCTATCACTGGTCCTGATCCGCCATGCGGGCAAGACCCTGGGGATTGATGACCCTGAACTGGCGGGTCGTGCAGAATGACACGATGCGGCTGGATTGCAGCTGCGACAACATGCGGGAAACGGTCTCGATGGTCAGTCCGAGATAGTCCGCCATGTCCTGACGGCCCATGGGAAGGTCCACCACGCCGGCGACCCGGGACTTTTCCGCAAGGCTTTTGAGGAAACTGGCGACCCGCTCACAGGCGGTTCTCCGCCCGAGCAGAAGCACGTGTTCCTGAGCCCGCTCCAGCTCGCGGCGGGTCGTGTCCCAAGCGAGGCGCTCGAAGTCGCCACCGGCGCCTCTCAGCGCGGAGGCCTTGAAGACCAGAACCACGCTGTCACTCACAGCTTCGGCGGCGAACTTGCGTCTGGAACCCGTCTCCAGTCCGAAAATCTCGCCGGCCAGATAGAAATCTCCGATCTGCCGGCGACCGTCCGCCATGACCCGGGTCGTGCGGATGGCGCCTTCCAGCACCCGGTAGACCAGCTCGGTCGCCTCGTCCTGACCGTAGATTTCCTCGTCCTTGGCGAAGGCCATGGACAGGCCGACGCGGGGCAGGACGTGTGCAGCCTCAGCCGCCCGATGGGCCGTCGAGGGAACCTGCACGTCGGTGTAGTCGTAGGCGAGAGCCATAACGCCGCTCCTTGAGGATCAACACACGCAGGCTAACCGTGCACCGGGGGGCGGCCTATCCGGGATGGCTCCCTACGGTGTCTTACCTAGAGTGGCGCGGGCTCCGATTTCCATTAGGCTCTGGAGGGTGGCGGTCAGGCGCCGGCTGGATTTTGGATGTCAGGAATGGCGCTTGATCTCGTCTTTCACGGCGCTGCGGGGTGCGTGACGGGTTCGTGCGCCGAGCTGAGCGGCCCCGGATTCCGGGTCCTTGTCGATTGCGGGATGTTCCAGGGCTCCAAGACCCTCAAGGCGCTCAACTACCAGCCGTTCCCGTTCGACGCGCGAAAGATAGATGCGGTCCTGCTGACTCACGCTCACATCGACCATTCCGGTCTGCTGCCCAAGCTGATGAAGTCCGGGTTCTCGGGACCAATCTACGCCACGGCCGGGACCCGCGATCTATGCCGCATCATGCTGGCCGATGCTGGCGGTATCCAGGAGAGCGAGGTCCGGCACCTCAATCGCCGCAACCAGAGGCGCGGGCGTGACGAGGTCGAACCCATCTTCACCGAGGCCGACGCCCGCCGGGTCATGGACCAGTTCGTCAAGGTCAAGCTGGGCGAGCCCATCCAGGTGCTTCCCGGGCTTGAAGCCGTCTGGTGGGAGGCGGGTCACATCCTCGGCGGCGCCTCGGTGGAGGTCCGGGC
>JBJTFE010000217.1:0-2625 GCA_046093265.1 Phenylobacterium sp.
GTATGTCGAGGAGAACGCCGTGGGCTTGATGTCCGAAGACGAAATGAAGACCCGGTATTTCGAGGCGGCCGGCGGTTCGGTGCGCAAGGCGGGGGCGATCTCGATCACCTTCTGGCGCTGGCGCTGGAGCGAGCATTCCCGGTCCCAAAGGTGGATGACGCCGCCCTCGCCGGGCTTCACGGACAGAACGGCCAGGGGATCGACCAGATCGATCTTCGCCCCCGCCCTGCGCACCGAACCGCCGGCCGCCTCGAAATACCGGGTCTTCATTTCGTCTTCGGACATCAAGCCCGCGGCGTTCTCCTCGACATACCGAGTGTGTAAATGCGCGTCGGACAGGGCGTCGCTGGCCAGCAGGGCCTGCAGGAAGCCGATATTGGTCTTCGCCCCGGCGATCTTGAACTCCGAAAGGGCGCGCCGGGCGCGGGCGGTCGCCGCCGGCAGGTCGCGGCCGTGGGCGATCACCTTAGCCAGCAGGGAGTCGTAGCGGGCCGAGGTGGCGTAGCCGGCGTAGCCGTAGCCGTCGACGCGCACCCCCGGGCCCGAGGGCGGGTCATAGGCGGCCAGGACGCCGCCCGAGGGCCGCGAGCCGCCGTCGGCGGTCATGGTCTCCAGGTTCACGCGCGCCTGGATGGCGACGCCCTGCGGGGGCGGGGCGCCGTCCGCGAGGCCGAGGTCGGCCAGCCGGGCGCCGTCGGCGATGCGCAGCTGCAGCTCCACCAGGTCCAGGCCGAGGACCATCTCGGTGACCGTATGCTCCACCTGCAGGCGGGCGTTGGCCTCGATGAAGGCGAAGCGGGGCGGGGCGTCCGGGCGGGCGTCGACCAGGAACTCGATGGTGCCGAGGCCGCGGTAGCCGGCCGCCCGGGCCGGCGCCACGGAGGCCTCCAGCATGTCGCGCCGCAGGGCCTCGGGCAGGGCGAAGGCCGGGGCGATCTCGATCACCTTCTGGCGCTGGCGCTGCAGCGAGCATTCCCGGTCCCAGAGGTGGATGACGCCGCCCTCGCCGTCGCCCAGGACCTGGACCTCGACGTGGCGGGCCCGGGGCATGAGCTCCTCGACATAGAGGTCGCCCGACCCGAAGGCGGTCCTGGCCTCGGAGGCGGCGCGCTCGAAGGCCTGCGGGAGCTCGCCTGCTTCGGTGACCGGCCGCATGCCGCGCCCGCCGCCGCCGGCCACCGCCTTGAGCATAACGGCGCCGCCGGGGCCGAGGCCGGCCAGGAAGGCCTGCGCCTCCTCCAGCGAGACGGGGCGGCTGATCCCGGCCAGCAGTGGGACCCCGCAGGTCTCGGCCAGGGCCCGGGCCGCCGCCTTGTCGCCGAACACCCGCAGGCTGTCGGGCCTGGGTCCCACGAAGACAAGGCCCGCCGCTTCGCAGGCCTCGGCGAAACCGGCGTTCTCGCTGAGGAAGCCATAGCCCGGATGGACGGCGTCGCAGCCGGCCGCCCGGGCCGCTGCAACCAGGCCCTCGATGTCCAGGTAGGCGGCGACCCCGGTCTTGCCGAGGTCGATCGCCGCGTCCGCCGCACGGACATGGAGCGAGGCGGCGTCATCGTCGGCATGGACCGCCACGGTCCCCACCCCGAGGTCGGCGGCGGTCCGGGCGATCCGGATGGCGATCTCGCCGCGGTTTGCGATCAGCAGGCGTTTGGGCACCGGGCTTCCTTCCCAACATACGGGCCGTCTTGAGCGGCCTCGGGAGGGGTATAGCATTCATCTGCCCGCGGGACGCCAGCCTCGGGGCTCGCCCGGGCTCCGGCCCTCGTCTAGGCTGGGCTGCATCCGGTCTGGTGAGGGCGCCTGCGACATGAAAGCGGTCTGGTACGAACGGACGGGCCCGGCCTGCGAGGTCCTGGAGTACGGCGAGGTCCCGACCCCGTCGCCGGGGCGCGGTCAGGTGCTGATCCGCATCCACGCCTCCGGGGTGAACCCCTCCGACGCCGGCATGCGAGCGGGCCCGGCGCCCATGGCCTATCCCCGGATCATTCCCAACAGCGATGGCGCGGGGGTGGTCGAGGCGGTGGGGCCAGAGACCCCGGGCCACTGGGTGGGGCGCCGCGTCTGGTTCTACAATGGCCAGAGGAACGGCCGGGCCTTCGGCTCCGCCGCCGAGTACATCGAGCTTGACGCCGACCTCGTCACGCCCCTGCCGGACGGGGTGTCCTTCGCGGAAGGCGCCACCCTGGGCATTCCCTGCATGACGGCCCACCGCAGCCTCTTCGTCGCCGGTCCGGTGCAGGGGCGTACGGTCCTGGTCACGGGAGGCGCCGGGGCCGTGGGGCATTACGCCGTCCAGCTGGCGAAGTGGGCGGGCGCCAGCGTCATCGCCACTGCGAGCAGCGAGGCCAAGTCCGCACGGGCCCGGGAGGCCGGGGCGGACCTCGTTGTTAACTACCGCGCGGACGACCTGCCGGCGGCGGTGCGCGACTTCACCGGCGGCGCCCCACCCAGTGGCCCGGGGTCTCTGGCCCCACCGCCTCGACCACCCCCGCGCCATCGCTGTTGGGAATGATCCGGGGATAGGCCATGGGCGCCGGACCGGCCCGCATGCCGGCGTCGGAGGGGTTCACCCCGGAGGCGTGGATGCGGATCAGCACCTGACCGCGCCCCGGCGACGGGGTCGGG
>JBJTFE010000218.1:0-6745 GCA_046093265.1 Phenylobacterium sp.
CCACCGCGCCGACGATGAAGTCCGAGCCGATCGCAGGACGAAAGAGCTGGGTTACGCCTTCCTCGGCGAGGCCCTCAAGGGCCCGGCGCAGGTGCTTGGCCTTGAGCGGGTCCTTGACCCTGACGCGCTGGAGAATCTCAGGCGCAAAGTTCGGCAGCCCGGCGAAGCGCAGCGCTCCGCTTTCCGAAAGACTGTCTCCAACCCGAAGAACTCCATGATTGGGAATTCCAATCACATCACCGGCAAAACCTTCTTCGGCCAGTTCCCGATCCGAGGCGAAGAACATGATGGGAGCGTTTACGGACAACTGCCGGCCCGTGTCCTGGACCTTGAGCTTCATGCCGCGTTGAAAGCGACCGGAGCAGAGGCGAAGGAAGGCGACACGGTCCCGGTGGTTGGGGTCCATGTTGGCCTGAACCTTGAAGACGAACCCGCTGACCTCCGGATCGCCCGGCGCCACGTGGGTTGGGGTCCCCGCCCTGAGGGCGGAAACAGCCTTGGGCGGCGGCGCATATGCCGCAAGGCCATCCAGAAGTTGCTCGACTCCGAACCGGCGAAGTGCGGAGCCAAAAATCACGGGCGTCATGTGGCCTTCGAGGAAGGACTGGGGATCGAAGGTCGGCGAGGCGCTCTCGACCAGCTCCGCACTCTCGAGAAGCTCGTCGCGCTCCTCGGGATCCAGATAGGCGTCCACGGCGGCGCCGTTCGCGGGAACCGGGGGCGGGTGACCGGATTGTTCCCGCTCCAATGCCGATCGCTCGAAAGGCAGAAAGAGACGGTTTCTAAGATCGAGCATGCCCTTGAATCGGCCGCCTGAACCCGCCGGCCAGAACAGCGGCGCCGGATCCAGAGCAAGCTTGCTTGAGACCTCATCCAGGAGTTCCAGCGGATCACGCGCCTCGCGGTCCATCTTGTTGATGAAGGTCAGGATTGGGATATCCCGCAGGCGGCATACCTCAAAGAGCTTCAGCGTCTGGGGCTCGATGCCCTTCGCAGCGTCGAGAACCATGACAGCTGCGTCGGCGGCTGTCAGAGTGCGATAGGTATCCTCGGAGAAGTCCTCATGCCCCGGTGTGTCGAGCAGGTTGAACATCAGACCCTGATGGTCGAACGTCATCACGCTGGCCGAGACGGAAATACCGCGCTCCCGCTCGATCTTCATCCAGTCGGAACGGGTTCGGCGGTTCTCTCCCCGGGCCCTGACCTGACCGGCGGCCCTGATCGCGCCGCCTGACAGCAGTAGGGTTTCAGTGAGCGTCGTCTTTCCGGCGTCGGGGTGGGAGATGATCGCAAATGTCCGGCGCCGTGCGGCCTCTGCGGAGGGAGACATGTTCATGGAGCCGGACTAGCCCGGGGGCGGGCTCGGTGCAAATCAGACATCGCCTAAGCTGGCGCGGATTAACCAGCCCGCGCCTTTCTGCCCAGCTTGTTCCAGACCTCCTGGTTGGCCCATGCTCCGTTTCGTCGTTTCTCCTGCATGCTCAGCAGTTGAGCGAGAAGGTCATAACCGACTGAGCAGTAACGAACCCGTACGTCCGACGGATCGCACCCTGCGTATGGAGCGACAAAGAGGAGCGCATTAAGTGTCGGCTGCTTGGCCATGACGAGGGACGCCAGCCTGCGCGCTCGCTCGGGTTGCTGGAGATGCAGCTGTGGCTCCTGTGCGTAGAGCCCCTGCCCCATAATGAGCACCTGGGCGAAACTCACGTCGCGCAGATTGTATCCCAGAAGGTCCTCCAGCATGGCCCTCTGATCGAACTGCATCACCCAATCGTTCATCAGGAACAGCAATTCCGCGCCTCCCAGCCATTCAGAAGGGCCCGCCTTACGGCACAACGCAACACCAGACGGATAAGCATAAACTAGGGAATATCGAACCGGGAATCCAGTGCGGGTGTTAATCTTCCTGCACGGGTTCGGACAGAAAATGTCGCCCATGCCGGTCTTCGATCTCAACGACCCAGAGGTCCGGATCCAGTCGTAGCGCCCGCTGGATGTACGCGTCCAGATCCGCCTCCCGTTCCGAGAGGGACGGACGCATCCAGATCGTTTCGCCATCAGCCCTGGTCGCCTCCAGGAAGAGGCGGACTCGGTCATTGGACCGGTCAACAACCCTGATCAGGACAGAGCCGGCTCGCGCATCGCCTTTATGGATCACGACGGCGAAACCGCCGCCGAGTTCTGCTCGCCGGATAAAGGCCGCCACCCAGATATCCGTGGAGAATTTCATGAAACCCGCAGCTAGGTTAGATTGGGCGTGCGGCGTCTATTAGTCCGCGCCCGTCGATGCGGAAACTCTAATGCCCCAGACCAGCAAATGGTTCAATGCCGCCCCGATGGGTCTTAGCGTTCTCCTTCTCTTCGGATCCGGTGTCAGCTGGGCTTCTCCTCTCGAGACTTATCTCGAAAGGGGGTTCATGGCGGAGGCGGGGCCCCGCTGCCGTCTCTTCGGCCCCGCCGTACAGTCCGCGCTGATAGCCGGCAGGGAACAGGCCCGGGGAGCCGCCCTCAGGGCGGGGTTCTCGGCGAGGGATGTCCAGAGGGTTGCTGAGCGTTCAAAGGCGCGCGCCCTTTCGATCCCCTGCGACTCTCCTGATCTTGTGGCGGCCGCACGCCGGGTTTCCAGCAGCTTCGAAGCCTATTCCAGGCTGGTACGTCAGGATTTCCCCGGGGACCGGCTCGGATGGAAAGCTGACCGGTCCGAGAGCCGCCAGCGAGTGACTTGGCGCCTTACCCAGGACTTGGATCAAGCAGGTGCGAAGGTAAGGTTTGGCATCGCTGGACGAAACGGGGCGGACAGCTTGATGGTGGTCGCGGCTCTTCCCGGCGGGGGGGCGCCCTACGCCGCAAGGATCGTCATGCGCGACCGTCGGCTGACCGTGGGCGCCTACATTGATGCCCGTGGCGAGAGTCTCCGTACCCTTCCGCTTCAGCGCCGCCTGCCGCGCCAGGGGCCCTTCGAAAGCTTTGCCGCTCAGGCGCGGTCGGCCGCCGGGGCAGACCTCCTTCCAGCAGGCGTTAAATCCGGCTGGGCCTTCAGGTTTCCGTTGAATGCAGCAGCCGCCATCGCAGAACTTGATCCCCGAGAAGCGATAATGATCGAGTTCCTGCTTGGCGCAGGGCCTCCCCAGAGAGTCTATCTTGAGGTTGGTGACTTCGCCGCGGCGCGGGCTTTTCTGGCGATCCCTTAGAGCTCGGAGTGGCGCGCAGGCGCGTTCCAGGGGCAGACAGATCGCCGGACTGCTCGAACAGATTGCCCAGACGCCCAAGGTCAGCGCGGGAGCCGAGGATGGACCAGCTTGCCCCGGGAGGCGGACTGGCGAAATCCAGGTGGATAAGGGACGCGGCGACCGGTAAAGGGCGGCCAAGTGCGATGAGTCGGGCTCACGGCAGGATCGTCAGGATCGGAGCTGGAGTCTCGACAGCTCTTGACGCGGCGTCTCGGGACCGCCCCTTCACGGGGTCAGGCGCTCGCGTTCGTTCGCCTCCTGCGCTGTCGACGTCGTCGTGCCGCCTTGCCAATGAAGAAAGCCCCATGTTGATCCCGTGAACCCTTCCAACGCCCTAAAGAACCGCCTGGACGAATTGGCTGAGACCTTCGATCTCCTTGGGGACTGGGAGGAAAGGTATCGCCACATCATCGACCTTGGGCGAGCGCTCTCCCCGTTGACTGAAGCCGAACGCAATGAGGCCAATCGCGTGCGAGGGTGCGCCAGCCAGGTCTGGCTGGTGACGGAGGACGCGCCGAGCGGCGTCCTGAGTTTCAGGGGAGACTCGGACGCCCATATCGTCAGGGGTCTGATCTCGCTGCTGCTCTCATTGGTTTCGGGTCTTACGGCAAGCGAGATCGCCGAGTTTGACGCTGCAGCCGCACTGGATCGCCTCGGTCTCTCCGGCAACCTCTCCTCGCAAAGGTCAAATGGCCTCGCCTCGGTGGCCGAGAGAATCCGCCGTGACGCCCTGATGCGCCTCTCCAGATGAAAGTGCAGAGATAACGGTCAGGCCGCGCGAATACCGGATACCGCCCTGCCGGCTCGGTCACCGCCGAGGAGGACATCGTATCCAAGTATCATGTCCACATCCTTGCCATTCGAAGCCAGGGGAAGGCGGGTCCACAGGATCGACAGGTGGGGCGCGCCCCGCCAGCCCAGAGAATGGACACCGATCGCGGGTCGGCGCTCGCTGAGGAGAACTTCGAGCTCACCCCGCCAGTAGTCCGCCGCAGAACCGGGAAACGCCTCTCTTACGGTTCGTCCCGTGATCTCGGCGCCGTAGAGGTCGTAGAGCCCGGTTCCCGCGAGCCGGACCCGAAAGCGCGGGTCTTCACCGACCTCAATCAGACTGATCCGCGGCAGAAAGGACTTGATGTCCTCAGGCCGTATGTCCGCTCGTGATGGCAGACGTCCATCCCGTCGCAACCCGGACCAGTAAGAAAGAAGCGCTTCCTGCGCGCCCTCCGCCTGAGCGGACGCGCCAAGTTCCGACACCATCTTCAGAGTCCCCAGCAACCCTTTGGATTCCTAACGAATCATTTATCGCCTGATGCGCGAATCGGCGGCAAGAGGAAAATGGTTAACGAGACACTTTCGTCGCAAGCGAAGCATGAAAAAGCCCGACCGCGCTAACGGCCGGGCTTAAACATGCCCCGGTTGAAATGCGGGATCAGGCCTTGGTGCGACGACGCGGCGCCTGGCGTCCGCCTTGACCCAGTCCCATCTTCTTGGCGAGATCCGAACGCGCCTTCGCGTAGTTCGGGGCGACCATCGGGTAATCCTTCGGCAGGCCCCATTTGGCGCGATACTCCTCGGGACCCATGTTGTACTTGGTCCGAAGGTGCCGCTTGAGCGACTTGAACTTGCGGCCATCCTCCAGGCAGATGATGAAGTCCGGGGTGATCGAACGGCGCACAGGCACCGCAGGATCGCGGGGCGCCACTTCCGCTGCATCAGCGCCGCCACTTACGCCTGCCAGAGCGCGGTGAACGCTCTGAATAAGAGCTGGAAGCTCAGCAGCCGAAATCGTGTTGTTCCCGACGTAGGCGGAAACGATGTCCGCAGTCATCTCAATGACTTCCGTCTTCTCATCCATATCTGGTTTCCATGTTTGGAATTCAAGAAAGCTTCACAGCGTGATGCATGCAAAGAGGCCATAGCGCGGCCCGATTGCCGCGGCAACACTGAAGATTTCCAAGGAGAGACAATCCCCCCGGTTATCCCACCAGATTGACAGCAATCATCGCAACACGTCAGGGACAGCCACGCAAGATTCTCAACACACGGCAAACTTCCAGGTCAGCGAAACTTGGGAGCACTCCACTGCTGCCAAATGTCCGGCAGGTCGGTGGAAACCTTGTCCGGATAGCGGGGCGGACGCTTCTCAAGGAAGGAGGTGACCCCCTCTTTCGCGTCAGCCATGGCGCCCCGGGCCTGGATCCCCCGGCTGTCGGCCATATGCGCCTCCATCGGGTGGTTGGCCCCGGCCATCCGCCAGATGAGCTGACGGGTCAGGGCGATGGAAACCGGGGCGGTGTTGTCGGCGATCTCGCGGGCCAGGGCGCGGGCGGCCGGCAGCAGGTCCTCTGGCGCGTGCAGGGAGCGGACGAGACCGCGGTCATGAGCCTCCTGCGCCGGGAAGACGCGGCCTGAATAGCACCACTCCAGGGCGGTCTGCACGCCCACGAGGCGGGGCAGGAACCAGGAGGAGCAGGCCTCCGGGTTGATGCCGCGGCGCGAGAAGACAAAACCGTACTTCGCGTCAGTGGAGGCCATCCGGATGTCCATGGCCAGTTGCATGGTGACGCCGACGCCCACGGCGGGGCCGTTCACGGCGGCGATCACCGGCTTCAGGCTGTCGAAAATGCGCAGGGTCAGCAGGCCGCCGCCGTCGCGCTGGACGCCCTCGATCGTCCGGGCTTCCTTGTCCTGCCCGCCGCGGGTCGAATAGTCGAAGGTCGCGGCTCCGGCCGAGAGGTCCGCTCCAGCGCAGAAGGCGCGGCCGGCGCCGGTCACGATCACCACCCGGACGTTGTCGTCGGCGTCGGTCTGGTCAAAGGCGGCGATCATCTCCTGCATCATCTGCGTGTTGAAAGCATTGAGTTTGTCAGGCCGGTTCAGGGTCAGGGTGGCGATGCCGTCCTCGACTTCCAGGCGGATCGTCTCGAAATTTGACATGGTCTTGCGTCTCCTTGGCGTTTCGCACGCATCGGACGGCCTTGACGGACCTTCCGTCAAGACCCGCATATGCGCACCGCAAGCCGGAGGACCCGCGGCCCGCAGCCGGGCGACGACTGAGCAGCCATGTTTCATGCGGGCATGGTTTTGACCCAGGGCTGGCCTCTTTGGAGGACGAGGTTGGCGGCTTCGATGAGCTTGCGCATGATGGCGACGGTGACGACCTTGGGCGGCTTGCCCCTGGCCCTGAGGGTCTCGCCGAAGGCCCTCAGGCCGGGATCGAAGCGCTTGGCGACGATGGCGGCCAGGTAGAGCATCCGCCGGGGCCGGGCGCGTCCGCCGCTGATGAAGCGCAGGCCCTTCCATTGGCCGCTGTCGCGGTCGAAGGGGGCGACGCCGATCAGGGAGGCGGCCTGGCCGCGCCGCATCCCGCCCAGTTCCGGCATGCGGATCAGCAGGGTGGCGGCGACGATGGGGCCGACGCCCGGCAGGGAGACCAGCAGGCGGTAGCGGGCCAGCAGGTCCGGATGGGCCTTGATCGCCGTCAGGATCTGGCTCGCCAGACGCAGCTTCAG
>JBJTFE010000219.1:0-4542 GCA_046093265.1 Phenylobacterium sp.
CCGCCCTTGATCGGCAGGGTGTTGCCGCCGGCGCCGCCCAGGCAGCTGGCGGGCGCCAGCTTCAGGCATTCGTCGGGGATGGTCTCGCCGGTTTCCTCCCGGTACTCGGCGCCGAAGCTCCACTGCACGGGCAGAGCCGCCGACGGAACCTTGATAGAGTCCACAGCGCCGGAGATCGATCCGCCGAAGATGGTCTGCTTGTAGATCTGCTGCTCGATGCCGACGGCGCCCACATAGGCCGCCATGGCCTGGGTGATGGTGCCGTAGCCGCCGAAGACATTGACAGGCACGCAGGTATCGCCCGAACGGCAAACCGCAGCACCTCCCGGACCCGGGACGGCGTTCAGGGCGTTCCCGAAGTTGGTGACATTGGTATAGCCGGCGGAGACGTTGGTCCGATCCGCTTGGCCGTGCTGGACGAAGACATCCCAGCTCCAGTTGTCGAACACTTCGCCGCGGAAGCCGGCGTTGAACTGGAAGGTGTTGTTCTGATAGGTCGTCGAGCGCTCGCCCAGCTCGCCCGTCCGGCGACGGATGACGAGGTTGATATCGTCAGCGGCGTCAACCACGCCGTTGGCGTTCAGGTCCTTCCAGTTGCTGGCCAGCAGGGTGCCCGCCGTCCGGGCCGCATTGGCCTCGGTGATGATGGTGTTGCGGGCTGAAGCCGACAGGAAGGGATTGGAGATCGGAACAAAGAAGGAGTTCCCGAAGATCCCGGAGGGCGCGATCTGCTGACGGACCCGGGTCTTGGAGTAGAGCAGGTTGGCGTAGGCCTCAACATTGTCCATCACCTGGTAGGTGGCGAAGGCCGAACCGCCCCAGCGCTCCTGCGGGGTCTGGTAGTAGTTGAAGGGATTGAAATTGAAACGCGAGCAGTTGGCGCCGATGGTGCCATCGTCGCGGAATTGGCCCAGGCTGCCGCCCACGCCAGTGATCGCTACGCGGGTGGGCACGGTGGTGGTTGAACCTGCGCTGCCTCCCACGGCGCCCGGGCCGCCGCAGCCCGCGGGCGGAGCCGGCGGGGAGGTGGCGCCCAGGTTGAAGCCATCCGCCGTTCCCACGCCCAGAACGCCGAAAGGCCGGGCGGCGAGGAGGACGCCGTCACGCTTGGAATAGTTGACGCTGACCACCGCATTTCCGCGGCCGTCAGGGCTGTTCACACCGACGGTGAAGGCGGTGGAGGTGATCTTGCCGTCGCCTTCTCCGGTCTGGGAGTGGTTGGCGTCAGCCTCGAAGCCCTCGAAGTTTTTCTTGGTGATGAAGTTCACGGCGCCCGAGATGGCGTCCGAGCCGTACACCGCAGACGCGCCGCCGGTAATGACATCCACCCGCTCCAGCAGGGCGGTGGGCACATTCGACAAGTCAATCTCGCCATCGATGTTGTAAGGCGTCATCCGCTTGCCGTTCAGCAGGATGAGGTTGCGCTGGGCGCCAAGACCCCGGAGGTTCAACGTGCTGACGCCGACCGTACCATTGTTGGTGGCGTCGCCGTCTTCAGGCACCACGCCCGGCAGGAGACGGAGAATCTTCTCGGCCTCAGGGGTCTGCTGCTGGCGGATCTGTTCGGCGCCGACGGTCACGATCGGGCTGGCCGACTGGATGCCGGGCGTCTGGATCCGGGAGCCGGTGACGACCACTTCCTCGACCGCGGTGTCGCTGCTCGCAGCGTAGGCCTGGGTCGCGAGCAGGGCCGCGCCGCAGATCATGGACGTCGCCAGCAGACGCTCGCGCATGGATTTTGTCTTCAAGATTTGTCCTCCAGCAGGCCTGCCGAACCTTCGGCGACCGGGATTGTGCAATACAAGACCTTGGGAAGGCGGATGCCTGCCCCGGGATGCTGCACAATCCACAGGCCGAGCACCATGGTCAACGAGGTGTTCATCCTTCTTCGCTTTTCCGCCGCCATGCTGTCGCATATTCGCCACACTCTTGCTTCGATTGGATTCCCTCTTCAGGGTGATGGACGTCGGTCGGAAGGGTTGGCCTTCCCCGACATCGGTTCAGGGAGGCTCCGTGCGGCGCATTCTCAGCCTGGCCCTCTTGGCAGGCCTCGTTTCGGGATCGGCCTCCGCAGAGGCGGCGCCGCCGTCCGGCGCCCTTGAGCGGCTGCTTTCTTGTCGGGCACTGAAGGACGGACCCGAACGCCTCGCCTGTTTCGACAGGGAATCGGCGGTCCTGGCCGAGGCTGAGGCCGGAGGCGCGGTGGTGGTCATGGACCGGGCGAAGGTCGAAGCGGTGCGCCGGCAGGCTTTCGGCTTCACCCTTCCCTCCCTTGAGGCTCTCCTGCCCCGCACCCGCCCGGGGCCAGGAACCCGTTCAGGGCGCGAGCCCGAAACGGCCCTGACGCAGATCGAGTCCGTCGTCGCCAACGCGCGGGTGAGCCGGGATGGGAAGTGGGTTCTCTCGCTGGAGGATGGAGCGGTCTGGCGTCAGACGGACACCGAAAGTCTGCTGCGCGACCCGCGGCCCGGCTCGCGCGTGGTGATCAAGGCCGCCGCCATGGGAAGCTTCCTGCTGAGCGTTGATGGTCAGAGGTCGTTCCGGGCGCGGCGCGAACAGTAATCGCTCAGCGGTCTCTCGGGTCCAGCGCGTCGCGAAGGCCGTCCCCGATGAAGTTGAAGGCGGCGAGGGTCGCGGCCATGGCCAGGGCCGGGAAAACCAGCAGCCACCAGGCCATCTCCATGTCCTGCGCGCCCGCCGAGATCAGGGTGCCGAGCGAGGCCATGGGCGGCTGCACGCCCAGGCCCAGGAAGGACAGGAAGCTCTCCGCCAAGATCACCGCCGGTATGGTCAGGGTGACGTAGACCGCCACGGGTCCCAGCAGGTTGGGGATGATGTGCCGGGCCACGATGGCCAGCCGGCCGAGGCCGGCGGCGCGCGCCGCCTCGATGAATTCCTTCTGTTTCAGAGACAGTGTCTGGCCGCGGACGATCCGGCTCATGGTCAGCCACTCCACCGCGCCGATCGCGACGAAGATCAGGAGGATGTTGGACCCGAAGGCCACCATCAGCAGAATGACGAAGAAGATGAACGGCAGGGCGTAGAGCACGTCGACAATGCGCATCATGGCCTCGTCCACGGCGCCGCCGATGTAGCCGGCAGTGGCCCCCCAGGCGACGCCGATGACCAGGGACACCAGGGTGGCGACCAGGCCGATGGCGAGGGAGACGCGCAGGCCCATGGCGAGGCGCGCCAGCAGGTCCCGGCCCAGGGCGTCCGTGCCCAGCAGATGCCCGTCGGTCAGAGGCGGGACCCAGACATGGTCCTTGTTCACCTGGTCATAGGACCAGGGGCTGAGCACAGGGCCGAAAAGGGCGAAAAGGGTCAGCAGGACCAGGACGCCCAGGCTCAGGATCGCCGCGCGGTTCCCCCGAAGGCGCGCAAGGGCGTCGTCGGTGAGGCTCCTGCCGCGCGTCGCAGACGCCTGAGGCTGGGTCAGATCGGTCATGACAGGCGCACCCGGGGGTCCACGACCGCCAGCAGCAGGTCGCCAATGAGATTCAGGAGCAGGACCAGGCCCGCATAGACGACGATCATGCCCATCACGACCGTATAGTCTCGCTGCAGGGCGCTGATGACGAAGAACTTTCCCAGCCCCGGCAGATTGAAGATCTTCTCCACCACAAGAGAACCGGTGAGCAGGCCGGCGGTGGCTGGACCGAGATAGCTGACCAGGGGGGTCAAGGCCGGACGCAGGGCGTGGCGCAAGATCACCGTAGCTTCCGGCAGGCCCCGGGCCCGCGCGGTCCGGACATGGCCCGAGGTCAGGGCCTCGATCATGCCGGCCCGGGTCAGGCGCGAGAGGATGGCCGCCTGGGGCAGGGCCAGGACGATGACCGGCAGGATCATGTTCGGCAGCGCCCCGCCGTTCCATCCGCCGTTGGGCAGCCACTGCAGGGTCGACCCGAACAGCAGGATCAGCAGAGGCGCTGTGACGAAGGTCGGCACGCAGACGCCCAGGATGGCGAGGCCCATCGCCCCGACATCGAGGAGCCCGTTCCGGCGAAGCGCCGCAAGGACGCCAAGGGAAACCCCGACCGCCAGGGCGAGGACCATGGAGGCCAGGCCGATCCGCAGGCTGACCGGGGCGTTCTGGGTCAGAATGTCGGCGACGGACTTGTCGGGGTACTTCAGCGAGGGTCCGAAATCGCCACGGACAACGCCGCCCAGATAGGCCAGGTACTGCTCATGCACCGGCCGGTCCAGGCCATAGCGGGCCTTCAGGTTCTGCTCGACCGCCGGCGGCAGGCGCCGCTCGGTGTCGAAGGGACCGCCGGGCGCGGCGTGCATCATGGAGAAGGCCAGGGTGATCACCACCAGGAGGGTGGGCCCCGCCACGAGAAGACGTCGACCGATGAAGCGCAACATGGGAAAGCCGTGACGAGGTCTTTTTGCGGGCCTGACGATTGCGAAACTTCCATCCCCCCCCGATGATGTCAACGCACCCGCCCGCACCCTGCGGCGGGTCGACCTGAGGAAGCCGCCATGCCCGAGTTCCATCGCGTCACCGAACGCCTGTCCGTCTCGCCACAGCTGGGGCCG
>JBJTFE010000220.1:0-3155 GCA_046093265.1 Phenylobacterium sp.
GCTTCGCCGGTTCTCCACCGCTCCGGTGCTGATCCTCACGGCAAGGGCGGAGGAGGCGGACAAGGTGGCGGGTCTCGAAGCGGGGGCCGACGACTATGTCTGCAAGCCCTTCGGGATGCGGGAGCTCATGGCCCGGGTCGCCGCCCTCCTGCGCCGGTCAGGCGGGAGGGTGGGCGCCGACCCGGCCGCCGCCCCCTATGTGGTGGATGCGGCGGGCCGGCGGATCGCCTGGCGGGGCCGCTGGCTGTCCCTTTCCGGCTCGGAGTACCAGATCCTCGCCGCCCTCATGCGGCGCCCGGGCTGGGTGTTCACGCGCGACAGCCTTCTGGACCAGCTGGGGGCCGAGTTCCGTGATGTCAGCGACCGGTCGATCGACAGTCACATCAAGAATCTGCGCCGGAAGATCGACAAGGTCGATCCACAGGCCCGGTGCATCGTCTCCGTTTACGGGGCGGGCTACCGCTTCGAGGTCTGAAACCCTCGGCGCGCTCTGGATTCAGCCGGAGACCAGGCGCTCGACCGTCAGGGCAAGGCCGAAGACCAAGGCGAGCACGGAGGCGACGGGCGTCGCCGCGGCGCGAAGGGCGCCTGGCGCGCGCCGCCCCACGAGATGCCCCGCGAGCAGGACGCCGCCGAGGAACACCAGTTGCCCCGCCTCAACGCCAAGGTTGAAGCCGGCGAGGGTGAGGAGTCGCGTCGAGGCATCGAGGGGCAAGGCGCCAAGACCCGAGGCGAACCCGAGCCCGTGCAGTAGGCCGCAGCCGACGACCAGCACCAGCCTGAGACCGACGGGAGGGGTCCGTCCTGCCAGGTTCAGCCCAGCCATCATCACCAGGCTCGCTCCGATGGCGGGCTCCACGAGGCCCGGATCCAGCCTGACGACGCCCAGGGCGGCGGCGGAGAGCGAAAGGCTGTGCGCCAGGGTGAAGGCTGCGGTCACCGAGGCCCAGTATCTCCAGCCTGCGCCCGCCAGGAGCAGGGTCAGGAGGAAGACCAGGTGGTCCGGGCCCCGCAGGATGTGCGCAGCTCCTGCGACGACATTGTCCAGAAAGACCCGGACAGGACTTCGGAAGAAGACGTGGCGCCGCGTGAGGGGGCTGAAGACCGCCGCCTCCGAGACCTGGCCGCGGGCGGCCGTGAGGGTCATGTCCCCTCCGCCCGGACCAGAGCCGAAGAGGTCCACCTCCACAGCCAGGGTTTCCGGCGCCGCCGGGAGACGGGATCTTTGCAGGATGATCACGTGGTCCACGGCATGCCCCGCGCCGCCGGCCTCCGAGGCCAGGATGAGAGTCCCGACCGGCTGGGCCGCGCGCCCGCCGCTCGAGATGCGGAACCGGGCGGCGAAATCCGACGCGATCCCCGGCTGGCCGCGGGACACTTCTCCGGAACTGAGGCGACCGTCCCGGTCGGTGTCCCAGTGGGTCAGGGCGGACACGGGAATGGAGGCCGCGGTGTAGACCTCCGCATTCACGACGTTCAACGTCACCGTCCGATCCGGCAGCATGTGCGCCTCGGCGGGAAACAGGGCGAACCCCCAGGCCGCGAGGGCGAGGGCGAGGAGGCGCAGGCAGGCCCTCATTGGCGCAGGCTTCCGAGGGTGATCACGGGAGCGCACCCTTCCAGCAATTGGGGAGGAACGGAAAAGCGTCGGTGGCGTAGTAGTGGTAGATTCCCTTCGGAAACTCCGGGGTCACCCCGAACCGGCCGTTACACTCGTCGAGGTCGCCGAGCCCGGGAACATACTCGTAGTCGACCGTAAAGGCGCCCATGGGGATCACGGAAACCGCAGGACGACCCGCGTCCGGGTTCGCCTTGAGCCGGTAGCTGGAGGCGAGGGTCTTGAGGCCGCTCGAAGCCTCCGTCGCCTTGGCGTAACCGAAGCGGGCGTAAATCGGGTAGCCATCCGCCGCAAACCCGATCAGGACAATCTTGGGCGTCGCGGTCGAAGCTCCGGCCGCGGTCAGAGTGGCCTCCGGGACGCCGTGGTAGTGGTAGGCGCCGTCAGGCTGGACATGGCCATTGTCCTGGTCAACCCCGAACTTGAAAAGGGACTGGCCCAGCGCCAGGAGGCCGAACTGACTGGGCGGTCCGATGAAGGTGCAGTCGCTGACGGACTTGGCGTTGGCCGGGCATGAGCCGGCCGTAAGCGGATCAAACCTCACACCGTTGAGATGATACCCCACCCGCCCAGGGGTGACCATCTGCGGCGTGCTGGCGGTTGGGGTCAGTGTGGCCTTGAACTGAACAGCCTGGGCGGTGATCGTGTTCGGGTTCTCCGGGTTCGGGAAGACGCCCACCGCATGGTCCGGAATCCCATTGGCCGATAGGGTCCGGTCGCCATTGGCGCAGCTCCAGGTCGCCTGGCTTGTCACGCCGAGCGTGGGATTGAGCACAACCTTGCTGAGGCCGCAGACAACATCCGCTGTTGTGATGGGCTTGGTCCCATCCGACCCGGAGTTTCCGCCGGAGTCCGGGGCCGGCGCCCCCGAACCTTCGCTGCCGCAGGCGGAACAGAGGAGTGCGATCGCGAACGCCGCAGTGCTGATCCTGAGGGCGGCGGGCCAGGGTGGACTCATCTGAGACATTCCTACGGGCATCGCCATCGCGACGGTCGGTCTCATCGCCTAGCGCCGGAGTGTGGAGGGATCATGTGCGTCTGCCCGGGCGAGAGAAGCGCGATGGCCTGAGGCGCCCCCGCAGGGACCCGGAGATTGCCTCGGTCGCCCCAGAGGCGGATGATCACCGGCGGAGGCGCCATGCAGCTGACCGTCCGGCCCCTGGCCATCGACACCTTCCGCGAGAACAACGTGCTCCTGTCGCGGGACTGCCGGGCCCTGCGGCCCGAGCGGCTGGAGTGAGAGGGCTGAAGGGCGCCGGCGCGACAGATCGACGCCCGGCGAATCCTGGCGGGCCGCGTCCGATAGCAATGAGCACTATGAATTCGCCATAGCTCTACCGGGCTCAGTTTGAAGGCTTGCAGCGGAGCTTCGACCTCATTCGCGCGCCTGATAACACGAGCTGACGAAGGCCAGAATGCGAGGGAGGAAAGTCAGTCAAGCTATGCCAAATCGGAATTCAATAGGGTGTGCTTTCGTCAAGAGGGACTTTGGCCGTGATCCTGAAATTGTAGCGGCTTTTGGAAGTGCCTGATTTTT
>JBJTFE010000221.1:0-2239 GCA_046093265.1 Phenylobacterium sp.
GGTCGCAACGACGGTGTCGGCAGCGTCCTCAAGATGGTCCTGCGACCAGGCGGGCGAGGCTTGCAGAACCCAGGCCTCTACGTCTGCGCGCCCCGGCTTGGCGCTGTTGCGCGCCGCCCAGCCCAGGATCCCGTCCTCGCCCAAGCCCACCGCTGGCGCTACGCCCGCTCGGCCGCCGGGTCCGACCTGGCTCTCTGGTCAGCGACAACCCGCCTGGGCTGCTGCGGCGACTGGCTGGCCGGCCCCCGGGTGGAGTGCGCCTGGGACTCCGGAGAGGCCCTGGCCCTGAAGATGGGCGAACGCCTCAGGGCATGACAGGACGGGGCATCGCGGGTTAGACTGTCCGACAGGAACGCCCCGACCGGAGAGGGCGACCGGAGGATGCCCCATGAACGCCCCCGCCCTGACCAAGCACGTTCTCATCCAGGACACCCGGCGCACCCGCTACGGCGCCTTCGAGGTAACCCTGATCTCGCCCACATCGGGGGGGAGATCTGCGGGCTGGACCTGTCACGCCCGCTCACGCCCGAGGTGATCGCCGATATCCGGGCCGCCTGGGCCGACTGGCTTGTCCTAGTGTTCCGCGACCAGAAGCTGGACCGCGAAGGGCACAAGGCCTTCAGCCGGCGCTTCGGACGCCTTCACGTGCACCCCATGCACCATGGCCGGCCGGACCAGGACCCCGAGATCCTGACCGTCAAGACCACCGCCCAGTCACCCTACACCGCCGGCGAGGCCTGGCACACGGACGTCAGCTGCGATCCGGTCCCGCCCCTGGCGTCCCTGCTCTACATCACGGAGACCCCGGAGTGCGGCGGCGGGGACACCCTGTTCGCCAACATGTACATGGTCTTCGAGATGCTCTCGCCCGCCATGCAGGGCTTCCTGGAGGGCCTGTGGGCCGTGCATGACGGCGCCCTTCCCTATGTGGGCGACTACAAGTCGGCACCGCCGGAGGGCGGCTATCCGCGCACCCTGCACCCCGTTGTCACCCTCCATCCGGATACCGGGCGGAAGGTCCTGAACGTCAATTCCGGCTTCACCACCCACACCGAGGGTCTGCACCGCTGGGAGAGCCGGGCCCTGCTGGACATGTGCTTCGGCCTGCTGCAGCGCGAGCCCAAGCTGCACTGCCGGGTGCGCTGGGAGCCGAACACCCTGACCCTTTGGGACAACCGCTGCACCCAGCACCATTCGGTCTGGGGCTATTATCCGTACTCGCGTTACGGCGAGCGGGTCTCGGTGCTGGGCGAGACTGCGCCCGGTCCGGCGGTCCAGGCCGCCTAGGCGCCCTCCCGTCTGCAAAGGGGGCGCCCGAACCCGAGCGCCCCGCGAAATGCCTCAGAGGTTCCGGATGCTGGCCTTCGTCAGGAAGCCGGCGAATGTCCAGGCGTCCGGCTTCAGGCGATGGAGAGCTTCGGCGCCAAAGGCGAAGCCAGCCTCATTATGCCATTTCAACTGCGCGGCGAACTCCGGCGCCAGGCGCCGAAACAGGGTTGCGGGCAGAGGCCAGGACTTCGCTCGACGCCCCGTGACCTCCCTGTAGGCGCGCTTCATCTGGCCGACGGTCAGCACATCCCCGGCCAGGTTGACCTTCCGCCCCCGCCAGGCGTCGGGGTTTCCGAGCGCCTCCGCGGCGACCCACCCCAGGTCGTCCAGGGCGAGCATCTGGAAGGGGGTGGACGGCTTCAGGCTTCCTGAAAGAACGGGAAAGATCAGGCTGGGCTGCATGGCGGGGTTCAGCAGATTGTCCAGGAACCAGACCGTCCCGAGGAAGGTCCAGCCCAGTCCGCTCTTCCGGAGGTCCTGCTCGAGCACAGCCTTGGAGAGGAAGTGGGCGGGTCCCCCCGGGGTGCGCCCATCGCCCATGGTCGATTGCACAATGTGGGGGACGCCGGCGGAACGGGCCGCCGAAAAGAGGGCGCGACCCTGCCGTATCTCACCCGCGAGGCCGACCCCGGGCGCATAGAAGTCCTGGACGGAGAAGACGCTTGAGGCCCCCCGCAGGGCCGGCGCCAGCGTCTCGGGGCGGTCAAGGTCTGCCGGGACGACCTCAACGCCCTTTCGGGCGAGGGCAAGGGCGGGCTCGCTGTCAGGCCGGCGCGTCAAGGCACGAACCGGCTGGCCCCGAGATAGCAGGGCCCGCACGACTGCGCCGCCCTGCGCCCCCGTTGCGCCAAGGACCGCGATCGTCATGCAAGCTTATCCTTCCCCAGAAAGGCCCGAAGCGCTACGGCGA
>JBJTFE010000222.1:0-3019 GCA_046093265.1 Phenylobacterium sp.
GGTTTTCAAGACCGCTGCCTTAAACCACTCGGCCACCCTTCCGGCGGGGCGGCTATAGCAGGGGCGGGCGGGCCCCGCCAGACGCGCGAGATGGGTGCTGGACACTTCGGCCCCTCGCTGTCCAAGTTGCGAGTCACAAAACAGACTCCGGGGAGGAGATCGTATGGGACCTGGCGCAGAGACCGCCGGCGGCGCGGGCAATGGCGTGGAGAAGGCGACGGGAAGCGCCTACGCCTTCCTGGTGTTCATGATGGTGCTGAACATCCTGAACATCCTGGATCGGCAGCTGCTGCCCACCTTCGGTCCCGAGATCAAGGCGGACCTGGGCCTGACCAACGGCCAGTTCGGCCTCCTCACCGGCATCATGTTCACCCTGCTCTATGGCCTCCTCAGCCCGTTCATGGGTCTGGTGGCGGATGCGGTGCACCGGCCCAGGTTCGCCGCCTTCGGGGTGGGCCTCTGGAGCCTGCTCACCGCCGCCTCGGGCCTGGCCAAGGGCTTTGTCTCCCTCGCCGTGCCGCGCGTGCTGATCGGGGTGGGCGAATCCACCCTGACGCCTACGGCCCTGTCGATGATCGCGGACCGGTTCCCCGCCCGCCAGCTCGGGTTCGCCTCAGGTTTCTACTACGCCGGGGTGCCCCTGGGCTCGGGCCTCGCCTTCTTCGTCGCCGCCGCGCTTGGCCCGCTGATCGGATGGCGCAACTGCTTCCTGCTGATCGGGTTCCTCGGTCTGTTCCTCGCCGTCTGGCTGGCGACCTTCCGGGAGACGCGGCCGCCCTCGCCTCATGGCGGGCAGGGGGCCTTGAAGGCCGTCAAGGGCGTGCTGAGCCTCCTGCCGGAGCTCATGGCCGCCCTCAAGCGCTCACCCGCCCTGGTCCTCACCATCGTCGGCGGCATCGGCGTTCACCTCGCCGTCGGCGCCGCCCAGTTCGACACCATCTGGTGGAAGGAAGAGCTCGGCCTGGAGACAGGTCCGCTCTTCATGAAGGTGGCCCTGATGTACGCCACCGTCGGCGTGGCCGGGAACATCATCGGCGGGGCGCTCGGCGACTGGTGGCTGAAGAAGACCGGTCAGGGTCGCTCCATGCTGATCGTGATCATCCTGATCGTCATGACGCCCCTGCAGTTTCTTTACCGCCTCACAGACCATGACGGCCTGATCTTCTGGCTGGGCATCGGCTCGGGCATCTTCCAGCTGGCGGCCATGTACGGGGGCGCCTATTCCACCATCCAGGAACTGGCGCCGGCCAAGGTGCGGGCCTCGGCGGTGGCCCTCTTCATCATGGGGGTGAACGTGGTGGGCCTGGGGGTCTCGACCACGGTGGGGGGTTTCATGATCGACGCTTTCGCCGCCGCCGGGCGCGACCGGCCGATCACCGACATGATGCTGGTCATGACCGCTGCGTCTCTGGTCGCCATCCCCGCCTTCTACATTGCGGCCCGCCGGTTCGCCGGCGACCGTGACGCCCTGTGGCGCTATGAGCGGGGCGAGGGCGTCTGACGGCTGCGGAGAGGGCTGGACGGCGCGCGCGCCAGGGGTCATTCAGACCTCATGCGCGGTCTCTTCATCACGTTCGAAGGCGGGGAGGGGGTGGGAAAGTCCACCCAGGTCCGGCGCCTCGCCGCGCGCATACAGGACTCGGGCCGCGAGGTGGTGGTGACCCGCGAACCCGGGGGCTCGCCCGGCGCCGAGGCCATCCGCAACCTCGTGCTGAACGGTTCGGCCGACCGTTGGAGCCCGGTGACCGAGACCCTTCTGATGTACGCCTCGCGCCGGGACCACATCGAGCGCACCCTGCGGCCCGCCCTGGACCGGGGCGCTGTCGTGCTGTGCGACCGCTACGCCGACTCCACCCGGGCCTACCAGGGCGCGGCGGGGGGCGCGGACCCGGACCTGATCTCGGCCCTGGAGACCTTCATCCTCGAGGAGGTGCGCCCGGACCGGACCCTGGTCTTCGACCTGGACCCCGAGCTGGGCCTGGCCCGCGCCCTCGGCCGGCCGGACGCCGAGGCGCGCTTTGAGTCCAAGGGCCTCGACTTCCACCGGCGGCTCCGGGAGGGTTTCCTGGCCATCGCCCGGGACGAACCCCTGCGCTGCCGCATCATCGACGCCGCCGGGGACCCCGACACGGTGGAGGCCCGGATCCTCGACGCCCTCACCGATCTGCCCGCGCTTACGGGGCTCGCCGGGTGAGCGAAGCTCCGCCCCATCCCCGGGAGGTCTTCGACCTGGTCGGACAGGAGGCCGCCGAGGCCGCCTTCGAGGACGCCCGCGCCCGGGGGCGGCTGCACCACGCCTGGCTGCTCACCGGACCGCAGAGCCTCGGCAAGGCGACCTTCGCCTTCCGCATCGCCCGGCGCCTCCTGGGCGCTGCGCGGGACCCGGGCCACGGCCTCATCGGCGCCGCGCCAGGCGATCCCGTCAGCCGACTTGTCGCCCAGGACGCCCACCCGGACCTGATGGTCGTGGACCGCACCGATTCCGAGGGCAAGGTGCGCCGCGAGATCCTCGTCGAGGAGGTGCGGCGGCTGAACGAATTCTTCTCCAAGTCCCCGGCCTCGGCGCCCTATCGCGTGGCCATCATCGACGCCGCCGACGACCTCAACCGCAACGCCGCCAACGCCCTCCTGAAGACGCTGGAAGAGCCGCCGCCCCGGGGCGTCATACTGCTGGTCTGCCATGCGCCCGGCCGGCTGATCCGCACCCTCCGCTCGCGCTGCCGGACGCTGAAGCTGGCGCCCCTGCCGGAGGCGGCTGTGGCCGACTTTGTCGCCCGGAGGACGGGTGCCGACCCAGAGTCCGCCCTTCGCCTGGCGCGCATGTCCGGAGGGGCGCCGGGCCGGGCCTGGGCCCTGGCCTCGGAGGGCGCCCTGGAGATGGACGACGCCGCCCGGACCCTGGTCCAGGGCCTGCCCGACCTTGACCGCACCCTGGCCCTGTCCCTCACCGACCGGTTCCGGGGCGGGGAGGGGGCGCGCACCTTCGCCCTTCTCATGGAGCGTCTCGCCGCCCGGGTGC